>CAMLUO010000038.1 GCA_946487895.1 uncultured Clostridium sp. | reverse complement strand
TTTTTTCTCCATTTAATTCATTTATTACATTTTGAATTCTAACACCTTTTTGTCCAACACAAGAACCTACTGGGTCTATATTTGGGTCTGGTGAATATACTGCAACTTTACTTCTATATCCTGGGTCTCTTGATACACTTTTTATTTCTATAACACCTTCATAAATTTCAGGTATTTCAAATTCTAATAATTTACGTACAAAGTCTGGATGACTTCTTGATACTATTACTTGTGGTGCACCTTTTGACCCTTTTTCTACATCTAGTACATATCCTTTTATTTTATCATTTACTCTATAATGTTCTGTTGGTATTTGTTCTTTTGATGGCATAACTCCTTCAAGTTTTCCTAAGTCCATTACAACTATATTCTTATCTGCTTTTTGAATTAATCCTGTAACTATTTCACCTTTTCTATCATTATACTCAGTAAATATTATTTCTCTTTCTAATTCTCTTAATTTTTGAATAATTACTTGTTTTGCTGTTTGAGCGGCAATTCTACCAAAATTTCTTGGTACTATTTCAATTTCTACTGTTTCTCCTTCAGATATATCTGGATTTATTTTTTTTGCTTCATTAATAGAAATTTGAGTCTCACTATTTTCTACTTTTTCTACTGCTTCTTTTATTGAGTATACATGTGTTGCTCCTGTCTTTCTGTCCATTTCTACTCTTACATTTTCTAATGAATCAAAATTTCTTTTATATGCTGTAACTAATGCTGTTTCTATTGAATCTAATAAGTATTCCTTTTTTATTCCTTTCTCTTTTTCTAAATCTTCTAGTGCAATAATTAGTTCTTTATTATCTATTGCTGGCTCTTTCATTTTTCAATCCTTCCTTTCAATTATTTATTATTCTATCTTTTTTATTGGACTGATAATATATTTATATATTTTGAAGTATATTGTGGGGACCTTTCTAGAAAATGTTTGAACGTATGTGAATTACATTTTCTTGAATGGGGATTACGGAAAAATATATAAATATATTATCAGTCTAACTTTTTACCAATGATATACAGTCTTTATTTGAGCTATATTTTTACGTTCAATTGGCTCTTCATTCTCTAATATAATTTCATCTTCATTGAAATCATTTAATATTCCCTGATATTCTTTTTTTCCTTTAGTATCTTTTCTAAAAAGCTTTACATGTACTTCTTTTCCGATATTTTGTTTTAGGTGTTTATCTTTTCTTAATATTCTTTCAATTCCAGGTGAAGATACTTCTAAAAAGTATTGGTCTTTTATGTAATCAGCTTTGTCTAGTAAATCATTTATTACGTCATTTACTTTTTCACAATCCTTTAAATCGATTCCATCTGGTTTATCTATAAAAATTCGTAAAAAGTAGTTTTTTCCTTCTTTTGCATATTCTACATCATATAAGTCATATCCATTTTTTTCGATTTCTTCTATTAATAGATTTTCTACTCTTTCTTCTATGTTTGCCAATTTTTTCTCCTTTCTTTCCTAAAACTGACCGAAGAGTGGGATTTGTTCCCACTCTTCTAGTTTCTTCATGTTCTTTAATATTATACCCAATTTTTGGCATAAATGCAATACTTTTCAAAAAAAATTTTAACTTCCTTATTAATATACATCAAACATAAATAAAAAATATAGAAATTTGACCTATTTTAGAAAATCTTGTACAATATTGTAAATAAAACTTTAAAATATGATTAGGAGTAATAAGATGAAAAAATCAGATGCTATTATTTTATTTAATAAATTGAAAGAATATTATCCAGATGCAACTTGCAGTTTAGATTTTAAAGAACCTTTCCAGTTAGTTGTTGCTGTTATGCTCTCTGCTCAATGTACAGACGAGCGTGTAAATAAAACAACTCCTGAACTATTTTCTAAATGTAAAACTATACAAGACTTTGCAGAGATTGATATTAATGAATTAGAAAAAATCATCCATCCTTGTGGATTTTATAAAAATAAAGCTAAAAATATTAAATTATGTGCAAAACAGGTTTTAGAAAACTTTAATGGAGTTGTCCCTCATACTATGAAAGAACTAACTTCTTTAGCTGGTGTTGGTAGAAAATCTGCTAATGTAATTATGCTTGAAGTTTTTGGAATAGCAGAAGGTGTTGCTGTTGACACACATGCCAAAAGAATTTCTAATTTGACTGGTTTATCTAAAGAAAAAGAACCCGAAAAAATTGAACAAGATTTATTAAAAACTTTCCCAAAAGAATGTTGGAAGGATTTAAACCATTTATTTGTTTGGCATGGTAGAAACACTTGCATTGCAAGAGCCCCTAAGTGTGACATCTGTCCTATTTCTAATTTGTGTAAATATACAAAAAATTTATAATTTTTCAATTGACAAATTTAATGTAAAGATATATTATTTTTGCATAGAAAAATTTTATTTTTAGGAGGTCTTTATGTTAAAGAAAAAATTTGGAATGATTGTATTAATGTTAGTTACTACAGTAGCACTTACTTTACCAGTAGTAAGAGCCGCTGAAACAGACACTGATACATCAGAAAATCAAGCAACTTCTGTTGAACAAACTACAACAGATACTACCGTTTCAGCTGATGATGAAACATCAGCAACTTCTGAAGAAGCCATAAATACCGAAAGCGAAGAAACAACTTCTGAAAATACTACAGCTACAAATGAAGAATCAACTACTTCTACAGAAGAAAATTTTAAACAAAGCGATGTTTATTTAACTGGTGACAATATAACTATTGATTATATTGTAGATGGAAACTTATTTGTTTTTGCAGATAATGTTACTATCAATTCACAAATTGGCGGAGATGCTTTCATATTCGCAAATACTGTAACTGTTGGAGAACAAGGATATGTGTTCAGTAATCTATTTACAGTTGCAAATACAGTAAATATACAAGGTGTTGTGTATGACTTATACGCACTTTCAAACACTGTCAATATTACAGGCTATGTATACCGTGATATAAAAGTAAGTACAGATACTTTAAACATATATGGAACAGTTGGTAGAAATGCATTTGTAAAATGTAACAATATGAATTTTACACAAGACGGAACTAATGAAACAGAAGAAACAACAACACTTAGTTCACAAGGTATGATTAATGGCAATTTAGAATATTCATCAAAAAATGAAATAACTATACCAGATGGATCTGTAACAGGTGAAGTAAAATATAGCGAAATAAAAACAACTAACACAAGAACAATGCAAAGTTATTTAACTTCTTTAGGAACTATCATTGCAACTGCAATACTTATTTGGTTAGTATGCTTATGGTTAGCACCTAAATTCGTTAAAAAAGAAAATCTTATTGATAAGAAAAGTATTTTACCTGAAATTGGTTTAGGTATTATAACTCCAATAATATTAGTACTAGTATCTTTTGTGTTAATATTATTAAGTATAACATCATCTTTTGGTTTATTACTTTTAGCTACATCTTTCATACTAATAGGATTAAGTACATCTATATTTATAATTGCAATTAACAATTTAGTTTGTAATAAATTAAAGATACAAAAAACTATTGGAAATTTCGGTATGTTAATTGTTACAGCCGCTATTTTATGGTTAATTGGTTTAATACCAGTTGTAGGTTCAATAGTTGGAATTATAGCAATGATAATAGGTTTAGGAATTTTAGTATACTACTTAATTAAAAAAGGGAAAACTGAAAAAGACGAAAAAGTAAAAGAAACAAAATAGAATAAAAATTTAAAGGACGGTAGAAAGTGCCGTCCCTTTATTGGCCAAAAATGGTCAGTCCGAACCTGAACTAACCATTTTTTAATTCACTAATTATATTCTCAAATTTATTTGCCATTAGAATCGCCGTTCCTGCAACTAAGATATTTGCACCTGCATTCTTTACTATTGGAGCAGTCTTCAAATTGATTCCACCATCAACTTCAATATCTGTCTCTAAATTATTTTCTTCCAAATACTTTTTCAAGTCTTCTACCTTTTTTACCATTTCACTTAAAAAAGTTTGTCCGCCCTTTCCAGGTTCTACTGTCATTACTAAGCATAAATGAATATATGGTAGAAATTCATAAATTTCTTCTATTTTAGTATTTGGTTTTATTGCTATACCTACTTTACAATGATTATCTTTTATATATTGTATTTTTTTCATTACATCTTCTCTGTCTTTACATGCTTCTAAATGAAATGTAATTATATTAGGCTCTACTGCTAAAAAATCTTCTATCGCTTTATCTATATCTTCTACCATTAAATGTACATCTAAAGGCAAATTTGAGATTCTTCTAATATATGATGCATATTCAAACATTTTTTGATATGTATCTTTTTCAACAAATTTCCCATCCATTACATCAATATGGAAATAATCTGTTTTAGCCGCCTCTAACTCAAAAAATGTTGCTGATTCTTCTCCTTTTTTTACATTTAAAATTGATGTTGAAACTTCTACCATTTCTTTCTTTCCTCCTTTTGTTTTAATTCTTCATAAATTTTGCAAAATCTATCATATCTATCTTGTGATATTTTTCCTTCTTTTATTGCTTGCTTAATTCCACAGTTCTCTTCTTTTATATGTGTACATCCCACAAATTCACAATTTTGTATTTCATTTTTAAATTCTTTAAAATATTCAGCTAATCTATTACTTTCTATTTCTTCAATTGAAAACGTTGAAAATCCTGGCGTATCAGCAATATATGTATTTTCTTCTATTTCATATAACCTTGTTGATGTAGTTGTGTTTTTTCCCCTTTTATTTCTACTGCTTATTTCTCCTTCTAGTGTTAATTCTTTATTAAATATTGCATTTATTAATGTCGATTTTCCTACTCCTGAATTACCTGCCAAAACATTTATATTTCCTTTTAATATTTTTATTAGTTCTTCTATTGAACTTTCTGTCAAATTGTCTTCTGATATTTTTATTAATGTATCTTTTTTATTAGCTTGTGTCTCTATCACTTTATATCCTATTTTTGTGTAAATTTCTTTGATATTTTTGAATTCTTTCTCATCATCTAAATCTATTTTATTTAATACTATACACACTTTTACATCTAAAAATTCTGCAAATGCAAGTTGTTTATCTAACATTAATAAATCCGGTTTAGGATCTTTACTTGATACTACCAATATCAACTGGGTAATGTTTGCCATCTTTGGCCTTTTTATATACACTTTTCTTTCTAATATTTCAGTAATTACTGCTTTTTTGTTTTCTTCATCTGTAATTTGAAATTCTACAAAATCTCCTACTACTGGTGTTATTTCTTCTTTTTTAAATCTTCCTCTAGCATAGGCTTCATAGATTTCTTTTGGACTATTTTTATTACTTTTATGATTTTCTCTATTCTCTATTTTATACAAATTCGCAATATTTTCTATAATTAATCCTTGCATAAATTCTCCTTTATATCAATTATTTACATTTACTAATATACTATATTTTAGAAAAAAACTCAAGCAAAAATCACATTGAAAAACTAATTCCAATGTGATTTTCTATACTTTTTCATATTCTTAAACAAAACTTTATTTTTAGCTAAAATTAATTGTTGTTGCACTATTGAAGTTTACAGTTTGAGTTCTTGACCAATTTCCTCCATTTGAATCTGTTATAATTACTTCAACTTTTGCTGTTCCTTTACCTTGAATTGTTGCAGTTTTGTTTGTAGTTGATTTATCTACATTTGAATCTGTATATACTGTTTCTCCACCAACTTTTATTTCAATGTTTACTTTGTTATTTGTAGTTGTTCCACCTGTTGTATTTTCATCTCCTGTTGGTTCAGTATATCCTGTGATTGATTTTACATTAATGTTTGCAGTTACATTCTTAGTTTCTGCTACCTTATTTACTGTTATAGTAATTGTTGTTCCTTCATCTACTACTTTTCCACTTTCAATACTTTGTTTTAAAACAACTCCATTATCTTTAGAACTATCTTCTTCATATGATACATTTACTTTTAATCCTAATCCTTGTAATGTATTTGTTGCATTTGCTTCTGTTTGACCAATTACACTTTGTACTGTAACTTGCTTTATACCTGTTCCTGTACTTACATGAATTATTACTGTATCTCCTGCATATACCTCTGTATCTGGATCTGTTTCTTGACTTATAACATATCCTTCTTCAACTGTTCTACTTGTTTCTTCAACTACTTCAACTTCTAAGTTTGCATCTTCTAACATCTTAATTGCTTCATCTTTTTCTTTTCCTTCAACATTTGGAACAGTTGTCTTTTCTTGTCCTTTGCTTATCACAACAGATACTGTGCTTCTTTCTTTTACTTTGTTATAGTTTTCCATGTATGCTGGGTCTTGTGAAATTACAAATCCTTCTGGTACATCTTTGTTATATTCTTCTGATGACACTTCAAATACCAAATTTGCTTCTTCAATTTCTTTTTGTGCTTCTTCTCTAGACAATCCTACAACATTTGGCATTGCTACTTCTGGTGGGTTTGTTATATTCAATACTGCCATTGTTCCACCTAAGCTTATGGCAAATAGTAGAATTAATCCAATAAAGATACTTAATGCTTTATGTTTTTTTATAAAGATTTTAAATTTTCCATCTTTTTTACCTTTTTTATCTTGATTTTTCTTTTCATCTTCTAATATATTACCATACATATCTGTATTAATTTTTTGTGTTTTAGCTGTTGGATCATATTCTTCATCTTCAACAAAATCTCCATCTGGATCTTTCAAAGATTTTCTCAAATCTCTTAACATCTCTGTTGCTGATTGATATCTTAGTGTTGTATCTTTTTGCATTGCTTTCATAATTATTTTATTTACTGATGTTGGCAGATTTGGATTTAGTTCTATTGGCTCTTCAGGTTCTTCTTGCATATGCTTTAACGCAACAGAAACTGGAGTATCTGCATCAAATGGTACTTTTCCTGTTACCATCTCATACATAACTACTCCTAATGAGTATAGATCTGATTTTGCATCTGTAAATCCTCCTCTTGCATGTTCAGGTGAGAAATAATGCACTGAACCTATTGTTGTTCCAAATGCTGTTATTGTTGAATTTGAAACTGCTTTTGCAATTCCAAAGTCTGTTACTTTTGCAATCCCATCTTCTGTTATTATGATATTATGTGGTTTTATATCTCTATGTATGATATTATTTCTATGTGCTGTTTCTAATGCTGATGCTATTTGAATTGCTACATTTACTGACCATTTCCAAGGTAGTGGTCCTTTTTCTTCTACGATTATTTCTTTTAGTGTTTTTCCTTGTATTAATTCCATTACTATATAATGTAGGTTATCTTCAACTCCAACATCATAAATTGATACTATATTTGGATGTGTTAATCTTGCAGCAGATTGAGCTTCAACTTCAAATCTTTTTATGAACTCTTCATCTGTTGTAAATTCATCCCTTAATATTTTTACTGCTACATCTCTTTTTAGAATTTTATCAGTTGCTCTATAAACTGTTGCCATTCCACCATTACCTATTTTTTCAATCATTTCATAACGATTACCTAATAGTTTACCTTCTAAATTCATAATTTCTCTCTCCTTAAATCACGTTTACTTTTGCATGCATCCTTTTCATATGTTTTTTATGACAATTACTGTTATATTATCATATCCACCATTTTCATTAGCTAACTTAACTAACTCTTTTGGTGCTTGTTCTATGTCTTTCTTTGCCTCTTTAAAAATATCTTCTTGTGATACTAAATTTGTTAATCCATCTGAGTTTATTATTAAAATGTCATCTTTTAAAAATCCTTTTACCATCACATCTGGCTCTACAAATGCATTACATCCTAGTGCCTTCATTAACATATTTTTTTGTGGATGATGTACTGCTTCTTCTTGTGTTATTGTTCCGTCTTTCACTAATTTTTGTACATAACTATGGTCCTGTGTTAATTTTCTCATAAATTCTTTTCTTATTCTATATATTCTACTATCTCCTACGTGTCCAATAAATACTTTATTATTATATATTAAACATATTTCTAAAGTAGTACCCATGCCTTCTAATTCTTCACTCTCTTTTGATTTCTCATATACTACCATGTTTGCATATTCCATACTACTTCCTACTAATTGTATTATGCTGTCTTTGTCTTTTTCTATTTCTTTAAAATTGTTTTCTATATAGCTTTTGGCTGATTGTATAGCTAATTTGCTTGCTATTTCTCCTCCATTGTATCCTCCCATTCCGTCTGCTAACATATATAACTGTACTTCATCTAATGAGTCTGATATGTAATAAGAATCTTGGTTTATCTCTCTTACTTTTCCGATATCTGACTTAGCATATGCTTTTATCATTTTCTCACCTCTTTTTATGCCTTGTTCTCATTTTATTCATTATTCTATTTTATATCACAACTTAATAGATTTTGCAATGTTTAGTTTTAAAAAAGTTGTTATCATTCTACATTGTTTTATTCCATGTTTATCAAGGTTATAATATTTGCGTTATAAAACTATAATATAATTGCAAAATAATAAGGATGGTGCAGAAATGAGTGTTTTAGATAGGTTTTGGCCAAAAGATGAGTTAGTTCAAAAAACTATTGAAATTGAAAGTAATCTTTATGATGAAATTGAATTTTTGTGTGAAAATGTTTATGATACTTCTGTTAGTAAAATTATTAATGCTTGTATTGATGAACTAATCGAAACAGAAAATGTTAAATTGTATCCGAAAGAACCTAATGAACTTTTTACTAAACATTCTATTATTCTTAGAAAAAGTTCTTTAAATAATTTGGATAAGCTTAAAGATAAATATGGTATTTCAGTTTATAAATTGATTCATATTGCTATTAAAAATGTGCTTTTACAATATCATGAAGAAAAGAGCTAATAGTTTTTTCTTTATAACTATTAGCTTGTTTTTTAATTAAAATCTAAATTTTTTCTACATATATTTCATCATTTACTGCTACTACTGTGTAACAATTTAAATCTTGTATATCTTTAATTTCTTCAAATTTCATATATTCTTTTATTTGATTTCTTGCCTCTTCTTGTTTTCCTTTTAACTTTTCTGCTTCTTCTTTTTTCAAATATTTAAACTCTATCATTACTCCTTTGTATCCTTTACTTCTATCTTTTGGTATTAATAATATATCTGGATATTTTCTTTGTACTTCCATTTCTGACTTTAGTCTAAATATTTTCAAATTCATTGCTATACAATAAAATATTAATTTTACATATTTTTCATCAAATTTTATAAAGTCTCTATTTGATAAATTTTTCAAATATTCTCTTAACATTTCAACAATTTTATCTATCTTTCCCTCTAATGCTATTTCTCTTGCTATTTCTGTATAATTTTCATTAATATCTACATCTATATTTCTTTTTAGTATTTGTAAGAAATAATCTGAATAAATTTCTTTCATGACTTTGTTTGGTATATTTAATTTCGGATATCCAACTTCTTCATCTTCTATTGTTAAATATCCTAAATAATACAACATTGAAACTAAATCTGTTTCTGTAAATTCCATTGCTGGATTGAATTTCTGTGTTATTTCACTTACTATTCCTTCTCCCGATACTGTCTTCTCTATTACCTTTTCTCTTTCCTCTCCTTTGCATAAATCTAGCATTTTTCCTAATTTTGTGTAATCACTTGCTATATTTACATCTATTAATTGAGTTGGTATTCTTCTATTTTCCAAATAGTTATTTAAAAAATATAAACACATATTTGAATTATACATTTTTTCTTTTCCATATAATGAAAATCTATATCCATCATAATTTTCTTTCATTATTGGCAATATTTCTTTTTGTTCCTCCTTAGATATATTCTGTTCTTTCATTAATTCTTTTAATTCTTCTTCTGTAAATCCCATCATTTCATTAAATGCATCATTTTGAGTTTTATCTGAACCTATATTAAATCCTGATGTTAAACTGTCTAATGTTATTGGAGCTACTCCTGTTATAAATATTCTATCTACTACACTTTCTGTTCCTTCTTTTAATATTTCATACCATTTTCTTACTTTCCCATTTTTTGATACCAAGTTTTTAAACTGATTTGTATTAAATCCTAATAATTCATTTGCAAAATGGTCATATTCATCAATTATTACATATATTTTATCTTCTGCTTTTTGGATTTTGAATGCTTCTATAAGGCTACTTAATAATCCTTCTGCTGTTAACTCTGGATTAACATAGAAGTCCAATCCATATTTAGCTACAAAGCCTTCTATTGCAATTGAAACTTTTTCTTTAAATCCTTTAATTGTTGTTTCTGCATTTGTTGTATCTATCCCTGAAAAATTAAATCTTAATATATTATAAGTATTTCTTAATTTTGTTGGATTTTTTCCTATATATGTGTTTCCATATAACTTTTCAAATTTATCAACCTTTTTTATGTCATAATAATTTTCTAATACACTTGTAAATAGTGTTTTTCCGAATTTTCTTGGGCGTAAAAACATTATTCTTTTTTCTGCTATATTTTCAAGTTTTTCTAAATACATTGTTTTATCTGCATAATAATATCCATCTTCTATTAATTCTTCATAATTACTAATTCCATATGGTAATTTTTTCATTAATAATCACTTCCATTCTTTACTTCTAACATTTATTATATTTTACTATATCAAAACTAAAATATCAAGCTAATTATACGACTGAAATTTTTATTTTTTATACCGTAAATTTACAAAGTAAATTCCAAATGCAATATATAAATAAGGAAATAACATTTACACAAAATATAATTTGTAAGATTAAATTCTAGATGATATAATAGAAGCTAGATGTTTCTAGAGTTAGAAGGAGGTACAATATGAAAAATACTCATTTAACTTTGGAAGATAGAAAGAAAATTCAAGAAGGTCTCGAAAATGAATTATCTAGGACTGAAATAGCTAAAAATATTAATAAAGATATTTCAACTGTTGCTAAAGAAATTAAAAACAGAAGAAAATTAAAACCTAGAAATCCATTTAACAATCCTATCACCTGCACTAAATTTAAAGAATGTAGAATCTGTCATGGTAAATGCTCTGAATATGAAGAAATTAAATGTACAAGAAGAGATAGAAAAGTTGGAGTGTGTAATCTTTGTCCAAACATTTCTAAATGTAGATTAGATAAGTATTTCTATTATGCCAAACAGGCTCATGAAAGTTATTTATACACTCTAAAAGATTCTCGAGAAGGTGTTAATCTAAATACTAAAGAAATGCTTGAGATTGTAGATATCATTAAACCTCTTTTAAAACAAGGACAATCTGTTTATCAAATTTTAAAAAATCATCCTGAAATTAAAATGTGTTCCAAAACCTTATATATGTATATTGAAAGTGGAATATTTCAAGATTATGGAATTAACAACTTTTCTTTACGTAGACAGGTATCTATGCGAAAAAGAAAAAAATTAAAAAAGCGTAAAGAACCTGTAAATTATGAAGGAAGAAGATACAAAGATTATTTAGAATTTGTAAAAGAAAATCCTACTATTCCAACTACTCAAATGGATACAGTTTACAATCATCAAGATGGTCCATATATTCAAACATTTATATTTCAAAATACAGGACTAATGATAGGATTTTTACATACGGAAAAGACAACTGAATCTATGGCTAGTACATTAGATAATTTACAAAAAACTTTAGAAAATGATTACCAGAAGTTGTTTTCATTACTTCTAACAGACAGAGGTTCAGAATTTGAGAAATATGAATTATTTGAAGTAAATACAGAAACAGGAGAAATTAGGTCTAATATTTTTTACTGTGATCCACAAACTCCTAGTCAAAAACCTCATGTAGAAAACAATCATAACTATGTTAGGGATATTATTCCCAATGGAAAATCTTTAAAAAATTTAACACAAGAAGATTTAAATTTAATGTTTTCCCATATTAATTCAACACCAAGGAAAGTTTTAAATGGAAAAACACCTTATGAAGCTTTTAAGTTTTTGTATGGCAATGAAATACTAGAGAAACTTAATATACAAAAGATAGAAAAAGATATGGTTACGTTACAGCCATATCTTTTAGAAATTAAATAAACATTTAACTTTATTCGATAGAAAAATCGAACAACCTTAGAAACATCTTTTAACTGAATATGGAAACTAAGCAAATGGAATTTAATCTTACACGAAAAAAAAATTAATTTCTTTTTGCTTGTTTGCCATGCTCAATTTCTCGTTTCTGTAAGTTAATATTACACTATTTTATGAAAAAAAGCAAATTTTATCCAAAAAGAAACGCCTATATTTTGACGTTTCTCTTACATTTGGAACTTAGTTTTTCTTTTGGAATTTACTTTTACAACTCACCTTATTTTTTATACGACTGAAATTTTTATTTTTGTCTCTTTTTTATCTTCTAAAAAAATTACTATATTTCCATTATTTTCGTCAAAATTTCTTACTATATTCAAATTTATTACTGCAAAGTCTAAATTTATTTTGCTTATTATATACAATTCATCATCTTTTATCTCATAATTCATTTCTTTTATTGTTGCTTTTTTTATAATTTCATTTTCAACTTCTACAATAAAATTTTTCCTTTTGTTTTCTTCTAAAAAATCTTTTACTTTCATAACCTTTTACCTCTTTCTTTTGTTATTATGGATTATTTTTTGTTATCTATTCTTTTTGTTTCATTTTATTTCTACTTTATTGTAAAATCGATATTTATTTTATAGTAAATA
>CAMLUO010000037.1 GCA_946487895.1 uncultured Clostridium sp. | reverse complement strand
CGGGGATCAGAGTTTTGCAGACTCGTGCCTTAGCCACTTGGCTATGTCGCCATATATTAAATAATATGAAACATGTAATATAAAAATTACAAAAAAATAAAAAATGGAGCAGGTAACGAGAATCGGACTCGTGACTAAACCTTGGCAAGGTCTCGTTTTACCACTAAACTATACCTGCAAATTTGAGATTTAATATTATATAATTGTTACATTAAGCAATTTCTATAATAGCAGATTTTTTGAAAAATGTCAAGGAAAAAATCAATAAAACATATAAAAAGCCCACAAACTGTGGGCTAAAAAGGTTTTGATTATAAATAAAAATTTTATTACATTTCTTTAAAAAATTGATATTCTCTTCCAGAAGTATTTTTACCTTTATAAATATATCCATTATATACTCCGCCATTAGCATCATTTAAATCAACATCTAAAGACATATTATATACAAATTTTTGACCTAAGTTATTAACAATATTAATTCTAAAACTTAAATTATAACCAATATCATCTAAATTAATATTTGCTTCTTGTAAAACCTTTCCGTTAAAAGAAACAGTATTAGAATCTTGAGTTGCAGCATAATTAGTTAAAATATCTTTATTAATATATCCTAAAGAAATTGGATTTGAGCAATCTGTATAAAAAGTTGGAGTAGCATAATCATGATTTTCATTTTCTGAATTAGTATTTACAATATTGAAATCAATTCTATCAGTAGTTTCTAGATTTTCATATTTTCCAAAATTTAAAGGATTTTTATAGTTTAGGAGTTGATTTCCCATATCAGAATTTGTTTTTATATTTATATTATCAATATAAAGTTCTCTTACAGTATTTTCGTCTGTCAAGTCTGATATTGTTCCTAGATTATCAATGTATATTGAAATATCAGTGTATTGTAATATACTCATATTTTTTAAAGATAAGTCATCTGAATTATCAATTGCATTTGCACTACTATATAGCAATATTCTTTGAACACTAAAAATTGGATTTTCATTTTCATCAGCAATTTTTATCATTTGATTTGCAAAAGCATTTCTAGCAAACACTTCTGAAAATACAAAATTATAGTATAGTATAAAAATAATAAACAAAGCAATAAGCAAAATAGCAAATAGCAATCTTTCGTTTTTAACTTTAATTTTCTTTTTAATCTTCATTTATAACCTCCAATATTTTAGATATACTAAAAGAAAGATAGCTTATCTTTCTTTTTTTAGTAATCAAATAATGTAAGTAATAATTATTTAAGTCTGTTATAAAGCATTTCCATATAATTATATACTTTAGTATACCAATCTTTGTCACTTGCATATCTAGTATTAACACCTTGTAATGTAGGTCCGTTATAATACCAAGCAGCTGCAGTTTCACCATCATAAATTTTAGTTCCAGATGGATTTAAATAATATTTAACTAGAGATTTTGCAACTGTTTCAATACCTTCTTCATAACTAGCAAAATCATAAGAAGACTCATAAGGAGATTCATCATAAGAACCATAGCCAAATAAATTATTTTTATCTTGAGCTATTTGAGAAGTTCCCCATGCACTTTCGTGAATTGCCATTGATGCTAAGAAGATACCATTAATATTATATTTTTTCTCTGCATTATAGAAAGCAGTATAATTATCTTCAAAAATATCATTTTTATCATTTGGTAAGTTTGTAAATATTTTTTTGTAATCATTTAATGTAAGACCACTTGTCTCATTTAATTCCATATCTATATTTACTTTTATCAAAATTCTTTGTATACGATTCTTTTCAACAATATTAGGTGTAGTATATGCAGATGTTAGATTAGAAGTTTTAATATATCCTTCAATACCATCAAAAGAAACTTTACACCATTCTTCACTAGGTAATTCCAATAGTTTAACATCTAAGCTTTCTTGAACTTCAGCAACATCTTTAGAAGTATCATCAGGTGATTCTTTTAAAGTTCCTGCATTTACAAAATACATTATATCACCAATGTGAACTTTATGTTTTGCTAAGAATTCAGAAGTACCAACATCAATTATTTTAGATACAGGTTCTACTAATCTTTCTTTAGCCAAAATAACTTCTTCAACAAAAGTACCATTTTCATATGTTTTAACAACTGTTACATTATCTTTACCAAGACTACCTTCTTGAAGTGTAATCTCTTCACCTTTTGGTAGTGTTGCGTTATTTTGATATGTAGTTTCAAAATCAACATCACGTTCTTCAGTAACTTGTTCCTTAACTCTATCCATTCCAGAATTTTCAGAGATAATAGTTTGCATATTTAAACGGTGACGATTCAATTCATATTCTGAAACAGCTTCAATATTTTCTTCCTTTGCATAACTTTCGGTAAAAGCAGAAGTTTTTGGAAAGAAAATAGCCATACCAATAACTAAAGCAGAGCAACCAACAATAATATGAGACAATTTTAAATCATAAGTTTTTTGAAATGTCTTGTTAGAGTCAAGTTTTGAGTGAAAAGAAAACTTTGATTTACGTGCTTGTTTTTGATAGGCTTGTCTTGCTTTTGGGTTATGTTGAAGTTCTTGTAACTCATTAAAAACATCTATTAAATTACGTTCCTCTTTTTGGAAAGAATTATTATCCTTTGCCATAACATTTTCTCACTTTCTACTTTTAAAATAATACACATTTATTATACAATAACAAAATTCATCTGTCCATATATTTTTGTAAGAAATTTTTGGAACTCTTACTACTTGCAAAATTTAGAAAATAGTATATAATAGTAGTGTGAAAAAATAGATGAAAGGAGGGAGCAAATTAATTATGGTGTTAGATGATATAGAAAAAGAAATAGGATATACTTTTAAACAAAAAGAACTATTAAAAAAAGCATTAACACATACATCATATGCGTATGAAAAAAAGGTCGAAAGTAATGAAAAACTAGAATTTTTAGGAGATAGTATTTTAGAGTTTATATCAAGCAAATATCTATATAATAATTATCCTAAACTAAAAGAAGGAGAAATGACTAAAGTTAGAGCTACAGTAGTATGTGAAAAGAGTCTTTATAAAATTGCAAAAAAGCATAATTTTAGTGATTTCTTATATCTTGGAAAATCAGAACAAATAACAGGTGGAAAAAATAGACCAGCAATATTAGCAGATAGTGTTGAAGCAGTAATTGCAGCAATCTACTTAGATGGTGGTCTAGAGCAAGCAGAAAAATTCATAATTACCAACTTGAAAGATGAAATAGAATTAGCAACAAAACACGTAGGAGACAAAGACTATAAAACAGTATTACAAGAAAAATTACAAGAACATGGAGATGTAAAAATAGTATATGAAATAACAAAAGAAGAAGGACCAGACCATAACAAAAGTTTTGAAGCACAAGTAAGTGTAAATGGAAAAGTCCTTGCAAAAGGAAAGGGGAAAAGTAAAAAAGAAGCACATATGCAAGCTGCAAAAAAGGCTTTAGAAGATTTAAATTAATTAAAATTAGAAAGATTTACAAAGATAAAAAGATTAAAAGGAAAAAGTAAGAAAAGAGGTAATACGATGAAAAAGTTATATATTATCCCGATATTTGTACCACATTTAGGATGTCCAAATGATTGCATATTTTGTAACCAAAAATCAATAAGTGGTCAAAAGAAAAATATGACTAAAGAAGAAGCAAGAAATATAATAGAAGATTACCTTAAAAGCATAAAAAATGAAGATGCACAAATAGAAATAGCTTTTTTTGGAGGAAGTTTTACAGCAATAGAAAAAGAAAAACAAGAAGAATTATTAGAAGTTGCATATGAATATATAAAGGCAGGAAAAGTAGAAAGCATAAGAATTTCAACAAGACCTGATTGCATAGATAAAGAAACTTTAAAGAGATTAAAGAATTACAAAGTCAAAACGATAGAATTAGGGGTACAATCAGCAAATGACTATATATTAAAAAGAGCAAATAGAGGACACACTTTTGAAGATGTAAAAAAAGCATCTAAATTAATAAAAAGATATGGATTTCAGTTAGGTCATCAAATGATGGTAGGATTACCAGAAAGTACGAAAATTGATGAAATAAATACAGCAAAAGCATTAATCAAATTAAGACCTAAAATGGTAAGAATTTATCCAGTTTTAGTCGTAAAAAACACAAAATTAGAGAAAGAATATGAAAACGGAGAATATCAACCATTACCATTAGCACAAGCGGTAGAAACTTGTAAAGAATTAGTATCAATGTTTGTAAAAAAGAAAATTGAAGTAATAAGAGTTGGATTACAAAATACAGATGAAATAACATCACCAGAAGAAAAAAATAGTGAGGTAGTTGCAGGTCCATATCATCCAGCATTTAGACAATTAGTAGAATCAGGTTTATGGTATGATGCAATAGTTGCTAAAATAAAGAAATTAAATGTAAAAGTAAAAGAAGTAGAAGTAACAGTAAATCCAGTTGATAGTAATAATGTAATTGGTCATAAAAAAGAAAATGTTATCAAATTAAAAGATACATATGATGTAGATTTAGTATTAAAACAAGATGAAAACATTAAGCCAGGTAAATCAAAAATTGAGATAACTAAAACATACCATGATTTCTTAGAAGAGTGATGTCCATTTGGGGACGTTTCTGTTTGGACATTTTTGTCCATTTTGGGACACATCTTAAAAAAGTTATATGAATAAAAAAGCCACTATTTACCAATAATAAGGTAAAAGGTGGTTTTTATGCATATAGAAGAAAAATATAATATACCGAAAATAATAATAGAAATAGTTTTAACAATAATAGGAGCATTAATAATGGCATTAGGAGTTTCACTATTTCTATTACCAAATCAATTATCTTCAGGTGGTGTAGCTGGTGTTGCTACTATAACATATTATCTATTAAAAATTCCAATGGGAACAATGATACTTTTAATAAATGTTCCGTTATTTATGATGGCTTTTTTTAAAGTGGGAAAAAGTTTTTTTGTAAAATCATTAATAGGAACGATTGCTTTATCATATTTCATTGACTTTTTTGACAAATTTGAACCATTGACAAATGATAGGTTTTTAGCATGTATATATGGAGGAATATTGTTAGGTCTAGGAACGGCAATAATATTAAAAGTAAATTCATCAACAGGTGGAAGTGATATAGTAAGTTTCATAGTAAAAGAATATAAACCAAATGTTAAAGTAGGAAATTTAATTATGATAATAGATATCATAATAGTTGCATTAAATGTAGTGTTCTTTAAAGAAATAGAAATAGGTTTATATTCAGCAATTGCAATTTATTTAATGGGAAAAATGATTGATATATTATTTGAAGGAATAGATTTCACAAAATTATTATTAATCATATCAGATAAAACTGAGGAGATAGCAGAAGAAATTGGCGAAAAGGTACAAAGAGGGGCAACAGGAATATATGGAAAAGGAATGTATACAAATGAAGATAAGTTAATTTTGATGTGTGCAGCTTCAAGAGGAGATGTGAACCGAATAAAAGTGATTGCAAAAAAAATAGACCCTAAATCTTTTATAATAATAACGAATTCAAGAGAAGTAGTGGGATTAGGATTTAAAAAAGAATAATGTCTTATTGGGGACGTTTCTGTTTGAGACATTTTGTCTGTTTTGGGACAGATTTGTTAAAAACTGTGTTCAAAAGTATAAATTTATTGTATAATGTATGTGTAAATAGAATGTAGAAGGATGAGCGAAAAATGAGAGAACAAGAATATAAAATAAGTAATATAGATTCATTTGAATTAAAAGATATATTTGATTGTGGGCAATGCTTTAGGTGGAATGAACAAGAAGATGGAAGCTATACAGGAGTATTCGGAGATAATGTTTTAAATGTGAGCAAAATAGGAAATGAAGTTATTTTTAAAGGAATTTGTAAAGAGAATATTAAAGAGACAGTAGAAAAATATTTTGATTTAGACAGAGACTATCAAAAAATTAAAAATCAGCTAATGCAAATAGATGAAAATATGAAGAGAAGTATAGAATACGGACAGGGAATAAGGATATTAAATCAAGATTTATGGGAAACAATAATATCTTTTATAATTTCAGCAAATAACAATATTCCAAGAATAAAAGGAATAATAGAAAGATTATCAAAAAAATATGGAAAAGAAATAGAATGGAAAAATACAAAATATTACACTTTTCCAACTGCTAAAGATTTAGAAAATGTTACAATTCAAGAATATAGAGAGTTAGGATTAGGGTTTAGAGATATAAGGCTATATGAAACAACACATATAATACTAGATAAAAAAGTAGATTTAGAAGAAATGAAAAATAATCCTAATACTATGGAAGTAAGAGAACAATTACTAAGTTTATCAGGAGTTGGACCAAAGGTAGCAGATTGTATTTTGTTATTTTCAGATTTAAAAAGATTTGAAGTTTTCCCAATTGATGTTTGGGTTAGAAGAGTTATGAACGATTTATATATCCATAACGAAGATGAAGCAAAAGTAAATAAAAAACAAATTGAAAAAATAGCACAAGAGAAATTTGGTGATTTGGCAGGGTTAGCACAACAATATTTATTTTATTGGAGGCGAGAAGCATAGAGAAGATGTGTCCCAAATGAGACAAATGTCTCACTTGGAAACGTCCCCAATGAGACATGGAGGTGAAAAATTTGAGTTTAAGAATTATATATGGCAAACCGGGAACAGGAAAAAGTGAATTTTGCTTTAAGGAGATAGCAAATTTAATAGATAAAGAGAAAAAAATATATATGATAACACCAGAGCAATTTTCATTTACTGCTGAAAAAAAACTAATGGAAGCGGTAAATCGAGATGCAGTATTAAATGCTGAAGTTGTAACATTAAGTAGGTTAGCATATAGAGTTATAAATGAAATAGGTGGAGCAAATAAAACTCAAATTTCAAAATGTGGAAAAGCAATGCTTATATATTCAATATTACATAAGTACAAAAAAGATTTGAAATTTTTAGGAAAATCAGATGAAAATATTGAATTAAGTATGAATACAATAAAAGAATTCAAAAAACATGGAGTTACAATAGAAAATTTAAAAGAAGAACAAGAAAAAACAGAAGATAATTATTTGAAAGCAAAATTATCAGATATGATATTAATTTATGAAAAATTTGAAGAACAAATACAAGGAAAATACATAGAAGATACTGATTTATTAACAATACTTAGTCAAAATGTAGAGCAAACAAATTTTATAAAAGACAGCATAATATATTTAGATGAATTTGCAGGATTTACTCGGGCAAGAATATGAAGTTATAAAAAAATTAATTGAGCAGGCAAAACAAGTAAATATCACAATGTGTATAGATAATTTGGAAATGAATACAAATCCTGATACAGATATATTTTACTCTAACAAGCAAACATTGAAAAAAATCATAAATCTAATAGATGAAAATGGATTTAAGTTAGAAGAACCAGTGTGTTTGGAAAAACAATATAGATTTAAAACAGAAGAATTACAACATTTAAGTGATAATATAGGGAATATAAAAATACAAAAATATCAAAAAGAAAACCAAAATATCAATATGTTTTTAGCCCAAAATCCATATAGTGAAATAGAGCAAGTAGCAAGACAAATCACAAGATTAGTAAGAGATGAAGGGTTAAGATATAAAGATATTGCAATAATAACCAAAAATATAGAAGAATATTCATCATTAGTAAGAAGTATATTTTTAAAATATAATATACCAGTATTTATTGATAAAAAAAGAGATTTAAATCAAAATATAATTACACAATACATATTATCAATTATTGAGATATTAAATAAAAATTTTACAACAGAAAGTGTATTTCTTTATTTAAAATCTGGATTTTTCGATATAGAAAAAGACGAAATATTTAGATTAGAAAATTATTGTACCAAATGGGGAATAAAACAAAATAAATGGAAAAAAGAATTCACATATGATAAACAAAATGTGGATAAAGTTCAAGAAATTGAGCGATTAGAGGAATTAAGAAGACAGATAGTAGAACCACTACTAAAATTGAAACAACAAATTAACGAAGAAAAAACAGCACAAAATATATGTAGATGTTTATATGAATTTTTGCAAGAACAAAATATTGAAGAGAAAATTGAGCAAAAGGTAAAAGAGTTAGAAGAAAAAGAACTTATTGAATTAGCTGAAGAATATATCCAAAGCTATAAACTGATACTAGAAATTTTAGATGAAATTGTTTTAACATTTGCAGATGACAAAATGACATTAGACCAATATAGCAAAATATTAAAAGTTGGTATGCAAAATAGTGGGCTTGGAAAAATACCAGGAACACAAGACCAAGTAACATTTGCAGACGTTGACCGTTCAAGAAGCCAGAGGGTAAAAACAGTATTTCTAATTGGTGTAAATGATGGACAATTTCCAAGTGTGAACAAAGATGAAGGCTTTTTCAATGATGAAGATAGAGAATATCTAAAAAGTGAAGGTTTAGAGATTGCAAAAGGAACTGTTGAAAATCTATATGAAGAAAACTTTAACATATATAAAGCATTTACAACAGCAGAAAATAGCATATATATATCATATTGTTCAACAGATAAAGAAGGAAAATCATTAAGACCTTCTACATACATAAATAAGTTAAAAAGAATATATCCAAATTTGAAAGAAGAAAGTGATGTAATAGAGAAAAAATATGAAATTGCAAACGCAAAAGTTACATATGAAGAGCTATTACAAAATATTGCAAGATTAAAAAACAAGGAAAAGATAGAAGATATATGGTATTTAATATATAAATACTATAAAAACAAAATCAAGTGGAAGGAAGTTTTAAATAAGGATTTACAAGCATTGTTTTATACAAATCAGCCAGAAAAACTTCAGAAAGAAAATATTGAAAAATTATATGGAAATACATTAAATACAAGTGTATCAAGATTAGAAAAATACAGAAGTTGTCCATTTTCATATTATTTGCAATATGGTTTAAAACTAAAAGAAAAGGAAGAACTAAAAATACATACATTTGATACTGGTTCATTTATGCATGAAACAATTGACAAATTTTTTGAAACAACTAGAAAAGAAAATATAAATTTAGCAGAATTAGAGGAAGATAAAATATTTGAATTAGTGTCAGAGATAATAGAAGAAAACTTAGAAGATTCTAAAAACTACATGTTTACAGCAACAGTAAAATATAAAGTATTAGTAAGAAGATTAAAAAGAATTGTATCAAAAGCCTTGAAATATATAATTCAAACAATAATACATAGTGATTTTAGTATAGAAGGAACAGAAGTAGAATTCGGAAAAAATGGAAAGTATAAACCTATAATTTTAGAGTTAGAAGACGGAAAAAGAGTTGAAATTACAGGGAAAATTGACAGAATTGATACAGCAGATGAAGAAGATGGAAAATATTTAAGAATTATAGATTATAAATCTTCAAGCAAAAATATAGATTTAAATGAAGTATATGCAGGTTTGCAAATTCAGTTATTGACATATATGGATGCAATTTGCAAAGAAGAAGATATTATGCCTGCAGGAATATTTTATTTTTCATTATTAGAGCAAATGATTAAAGCTGATAAAAGGATATCTGAAGAAGAAATTGAAAATATGATACAAAAAAACTTTAAGATGAAGGGACTTATAGTTGCAGATGTAAAAATAATAAAGATGAATGATAATACGTTATCATCAGGAAGCTCAAAGCTAGTACCAGCAGCAATTACACAATCAGGTTCAGTAAATAAAAAGTGGACAAATGGTGTGAGTAAAGAAGAATTTAAAGTTTTACAAGATTATATAAATATAACTATAAAACAGATTGCAAAAGAGATATTTAATGGAAATATAGAAATAAAACCATATAATAAAAAGGGGAAAACTCCTTGTGAGTATTGTGAATATAAAGCAATTTGTGGTTTTAATCCGCAAAACAAGGATAATAATTATAACTATGTTCCACAAAATGTCTCAATGGGGACGTTTCTCAATGAGACATGTATAAAGGAGGAAAACAGTGGATTTATCAAATGAAAATGTAATTCATGTAAAAAAGAATGGAATTGAATATTTGCAGTTCAGGAGATTACTGGAATACAAAGATAAAATAAAACACGCATATACCTTAGGAATTAATAATGACTTTAGAACATCAACACCAGAAAAAAAGAAATTGTCAGAAGAAAAATATAACAAAAATATAAATACATATAAAACCTTTTTCAAGGGGATAGGTGAAGATTATACAAAAATTGTTAAACCAAATCAAGACCACACAGATGAAATAAAAATAGTAAATAGTAAAATTAATCCAGACAAACCAGATTTTGATGTGAAAGAATATGACAGAGCAGATGGATTAATTACAAACAAGAAAGATATTATATTGGAGACAACAAATGCAGACTGCATCTTACTGTTATTTTATGACCCAGTAAAGGAAGTAATAGCAAATACACATTCTGGTTGGAAAGGAACAATTCAAAGGATTTCAGTAAAAACAGTTAAAAAAATGAAAAATGAATTTGATTGTAATCCAGAAGATATAATATGCTGTATTTGCCCAAGTATTAGGAAATGTCATTTTGAAGTAGATAGAGATGTAAAAGAAATGTTTGAAAATGAATATAAAGACTTAAAAAATGACCAATTATGTGATATAATGCAAGAAAAAATTCCAAATGAAAAATGGAATATAGATACAGTTTTGATAAATAAAATAATTTTACAAAAGGCAGGTTTGAGGCGAGAAAATATTATAGATAGTGGAATATGTAGTGTCTGTAATTCAGATATTATTCATTCTTTTAGAGTTGAGAAGCAAGGGTATGGTTTGAATGCAGCTTTTATAGAAAAACCTAGCTAGAAATCAAATTAAAATATTTTTTGTACCTTGTTGTCGCAACCATAGATTTAAAAAGAAAAATAAATTTTTCTTTTTATAATTAAGAAGGTTGCTTCAATCGCACTCGCCTTAAAAGGCTCGTTTGTTCGCTACGCGGCACTGCAAAATTATTTTAATTTGATTTCTAACTACTGAAGACATATTTAGTAAAAAATACTTAAGAGTATGAAAGGATGATTAACTGTTTATGGTGGCGAGTAAAGAAGAAAAACGAATGATGAGAAAAACTAATATGAGGATATTTCCGTTATATAAGCAATTAGGATGGGATTATTTATTTTTCTATACAATAGATTTCCTATTTTTAACACAAATTAAAGGTATTAGTGCATCAGATGTTGTGCTAAAAAGTACATTTTATGCATTTTTTAGCATTATATTGCAAATACCTGCAAATATAATTGTAGAATTTCTAGGTAGAAAAAACAGTATAATACTAGCAAATGTTTTAAATTGTATTTATATGGTAATTATAATGATTAGCAGAAGTTTATTTGATTTAATCATTGCAGAGTTTTTTTGTGCTATAGCATTTTCTATAAAAAATGTTGCAGAACCAAGTTTATTAAATGAATCAATACCACCATCAAGATATAAAAGTCAGATATATTCTAAGATAAATGCAAAAGGAACATCAGGATATTATTTAATAAACTCAATTTCAAAAATAGTTGCAGGATTTTTGTTTGCAATAAATGGATATATACCAGTAATTTGTTCATTAGTTGTTTTAATTATTGTTACAATATTATCAATAGGATTTATTGAACCTGTAAGAAAAAAGAAGAAAAGTAATAGTAAATTATTGTATATAGCACAAATAAAAGACGTAAAAGATGGTTTTTTCTATATACTAAAATCTGAAAGGTTAAAAGCATTGATTTTATGTGCGTCATTAGTAGATGCTTTGATATGGTTATTATCGACATACCATGTTAGTTTGCAGGAAGATTTAAGATTATCTTCAGTAATTATTGGAATTATAGCAGCAATAGGAGCATTTATTAGTGCATATGCATCAAAGAAACAGAATCAATTTCATAATAAGTATAGGAACAAATCATTATATATTATATCAATATTGCTTTCATTAAGTACAATATTTGCTGGTATATTTGGAATAAAAGTAGAAGGAAATGTTGTATTATTATTGATGGTTATCCTTGCATTTTTACTATACAGTTTTTGTGTTGGTGTATTTAATACAATAATTGACAGATATTTAAGAAATTTTGCAAATCAATCAATAGATACCAAGATTTTTGCGGCAAAGAATTTGTTTAGAAGTATTTTTAGAATGATTACTAGCTTGTTTGCAGCTTTCTTATTAACAAAGACAACAACTGCTTATTGTATGATTATCTTGGGCGTTATTTTTACAATTATTTATGTTTTAGTTGGTAAATATATGGAAAGCAGAGTTGGTTTGAAACCAGAGGAATATTCTAGTATAGAGAAAAAATATGATGAGCTGGATGGAAATTCTTAATAATTTTGTATAAAATAAAAATATAATAATAACTAGTAATTTGTCTTTGGAGTTGAAATTAGATGAAAAAAAGAAAATTAAAGATTTTTGTAATTATAGTAATTATAATAATTTTTTTATATTTTATATATAATCTTATTAGTGGAATTATATATAGAAATAAGATGAAAGAGATTAGCCAATATACCTCTAACCAAATGATAGATTATACTTTAAATAATAATGAAAACGCAGTTATATCAGTAGCCATATATGATGAAAATGGTATCACATATAATGTATATGGTGCAGACTATAACTTGAATTATGATTATGAGATAGGTTCAATTACTAAAACTTTTACAGCAATGCTACTTTCTAAAGCAATAGAAGAAGGAAGAATAAATTTAGATGATAGCATTTCAAATTATTTAGAACTTGAAAATAGATATTATCCAACAATAAAAAGAATAATCACACATACTTCAGGACTAAAACCATATTATTTAAGCTTTCAGAAAATTAAAAATTACTTTGCTGGAGGAAATGATTTCTATAATATTTCAAAAGAACAATTATTGAAAGAATTAAATAAAACAAAATTGGAAGATAAAGATTATAATTTTAATTATTCAAACCTTGGAGTATCAGCATTAGGGTTGGTTTTAGAAAAAGTATATGATAAAAACTATAATGAATTATTAGAAGAATATTTAAAAC
The DNA here is from genome assembly GCA_946487895.1 of uncultured Clostridium sp. GTDB lineage: Bacteria > Bacillota > Clostridia > TANB77 > CAG-508 > CAG-269. The sequence goes on along the minus strand of CAMLUO010000037.1, from coordinate 157 downwards.
AACTAGATATGAATAATACAACTATTGCAACAGGAACAGGTAATTTAAGTGGATATTGGAAATGGAATGAAAATGATGGATATATTCCATCTGGAGCAATTATTTCTAATATTGAAGATATGTCAAAATATTTAGAAACATTAATTACATCTGATGA
>CAMLUO010000036.1 GCA_946487895.1 uncultured Clostridium sp. | reverse complement strand
AGGCTCACAAGGTAGTCAAGGACAAGAGAATAGCCAAGATAGTCAAGAACAACAAGGCTCACAAGGCAGTCAAGGGCAACAAAATAGTCAAGATAATCAAGAACAACAAGGCTCACAAGGTAGTCAAGGACAAGAGAATAGCCAAGATAGTCAAGAACAACAAAACTCACAAGGAAGTCAAGGACAGCAGAATAGTCAAAATAATCAAGGGCAACAAAAACAAGGAAATCAACAGGGACAAAATTCTCAAAGTCAACAGGAAGAAACAGATGTTGGACATGACACACATAGCTTATGGGATAAGGCAATAGAAGAAAGAAAAAAAGAACAGCAAAAGGAAACTGAAAAGAAAGAACAAGAACAAAGACAAACCAAAAAGAAAGAAAAAACGGAAAAGACTGAAGGAAAAGAACAGGAAGAAAAAGAGAAAAGAGAATCCGAAGAAAAATCAAAATTTGCTGAACAGGGTGAAAGAGAAACTTTTAAACAAAATAAAATAGAAAGAAGAAAACAATTACAGGAATTAAGTAGAGAATTAGCCAATAAGTCATCACACGAAGCAGGAGATGGAATACATAGAGAAGGAAAAAAATTATCTGATATTGGAATTGCTACTCCATTAATTGACTGGAGAAAGTTGTTAAGACAAGCAATAAGATATGATGAGGAATATACAAGAAAAAATGCTAGAATGAGAAATGGATATTTCAGACATAGAATTGAGCAAATTCCAATGCCAGAGGCAGAAATATTATTAGATACAAGTGGTTCAGTAAGTGAAGTGCTATTAAAGAATTTTTTAAGAGAATGCAAAAATATTTTGGATAATTCAAAAGTTAAAGTAGGATGTTTTAATACAGAATTTCACGGATTTACAGAACTTAAAAGACCAGAAGATATTGATAATATGAGTTTTCCAATAGGTGGAGGAACAGATTTTAATGCAGCAGTAGGAGCTTTTTCAAGAAAAGCACCAAACAAAATAATATTTACAGATGGAGAAGCACCTATGCCTAGAGAAACAGTTAGAAATGTTATTTGGGTTGTCTTTGGAGATGAAAAGATTAATCCTAAAGGTGGAAAAGTAATAAATATTACTGGGGAACAATTAAGCAGATTATATCAATCATTTATTCAAGATAGAGATGATAGAAGTAGATAAAGTGCCTATAAAAGGTGCTTTATTTTTTGCTGCTTTTTAATTGAGAGGTCTTTATATATTTAGATATAGCAGAGATGTTATATCCTTTTTTATTTTTTTCTAAAAATCAGTTTTTATCATAAAATGTCATAAATTACTATCATAAAATACAATTAAATGTATTCCTATATGTTCCATAATATTATAAAAAGGGCGAAATTTGTTACATAAAAACGAAAAATACATTTTTTGGAAACTTTTTTTGACTTTTCGTAAAATTCGACAGGTTTCGCACAAAAAATATGATAAAATGTCGCTGGTAAAGCACAAATGAAAAGTCCATCAATAGACAAAAGAGATTTTAAGAAGATTAGGAGGGATAAGATGGATTTTTTTATTGCGTATAAGAATATAATTACAAATGCACACAATAACTTTATTATGGGTTAATTGGGTGCATTTTCTTATATACATACAATTCCATTTAAAACACTATACAGCATAAACGAACCAAAGGATAAATTTTTTAAAAAGAAAATTTGGCGTAGATTTAGGTGAGTTTATGCTGATTTTTACATCTACGCAATAGGAAGTGTGGATGTGAGAATTGTTGTTAATTATTTGCAAAATATAACTAAATATGTAGATGAGGACGAGCTTATTTCAATGGGTAAGTTTGTCCTTTTTTGCATTTTAGTTAAAAGATGTAGAGGTCCTCCTCATACTCGAAAATTCGCAAATTTTGAGTATGTAGGAGGTTTTACTTATGTCTGATAATGAATTTGAAGATGATATTGTATTTGCTAGATTTGTAAAATATATGGGACTAGCTTTAATAAATGAAAAAATAAATTATGAAAAACATAGTAAATTTATTTGCAATAAAGAAATGCAACTAAATGATGATGAATGGTCAAAATTACAAGATAAAAGCACAGATAGTAATCCATTTGATACACTGAAAAGAGATTATGATGATTTAAAATATGCAATTAATAAATTAACTAATAAACAAAGATATGTAATTATAAATTTTTATTTTAAGAATAAATCTTTGGCTTTTATTGCAGAGAAAATGAATTCAAATATTAATGCAGTTGAACAGTTAAAAATAAGAGGTTTATTAAGTTTAAGAAGATATATGGAGGAAAAATAATTATATGGAAAAAACAAAATTTTATGAATTATTAGTAAAGGCAAGACACGATGAAACAACACTTATATTTGTTATAGATAAGATTATGCCAAAAATAAATAAATGTTCACAAGATGAAGATGGAAATATAGATGAAGAATTAAAAAGTCATTTGATTGAACATGCAATTAAAGTAATTAAAAATAAGAAATTAGCAGATAAACTAGCGAAAAATTAAAAAAATAAAAAAATTTTTAATTTGCCCATAAAATTTTCAATTTTCAATTGTTGTTAATAGTAGGAAACAAAAAATTTCTACTTTTGATAGCACATTGAAAATTGAATATGGGTTCATTAAAAACGTTCTATTATGGGAGCTAGTTTAAATGAGGATACAGAACCTCATACTTAAATATAAGTTAGCCACTTATAAGGCGAAGATCGTAATAGTTATAATGATACACTTGCATAGCCTTAACTCATCGTATAGGGTGCAACTCGGCTGCTAGCGGAGTGGTGGGATTCCAGTGAATGATTTAGCTAGTCATTGTTAATGAAGTAAAAATAAAAAATGCAATTGATTTGAATTAAAAAATAAAGTTGGAGGTATAAAAATGTTAGACAAAATTGCGATGATAACATTTTTAGTAATATATATAATTTTTCTAATTATTACTATTTTTATGTATTTAGTAATAGTAGGTGCAAGTAAATGCAAAACAGAAGAAGAAAGAAGATTTGAAGATGAAGAACAAATGAATTATTTAAGAAATTATAAGAATGGAGGTAAAACTAAAAATGAATAAATTACCTAGTACATTAACTAAAAATCAAGCTATTGCCTTTGCAGTAGTAGCTTTTAATAATTTTATAAATTCAGGAAATACAAGTTGTTTTGATATTTCCACCATAGAAACTTTTTATACTGGAGCAATGGAGGCTCATAATAAAAGTTTAGTTGTGGAATTTGCAAATGACTTGAAAGAAAGTCATCCAGAAAAAATGAAAATAAATATTGAAGAAATTTAGGATATAACAGAAGCCGATATAGTTAATATATCGGTTTTTTGAATAAAAAAATTTTTTGTACATAGTTATTGAATATGAGGTGTTTATAAATGAAAAATGAAGATAAAAATACTTGTACAGAAGATAAGAAATGCAACGAAATAAACTTCTCTGTTGCCTTTAAAAAGGATGGAGATAGTTTCCAAAGTATTATGGAAAAAATTTTAATGAGTAAAATAACTAAAAATATACAAGAACCTTGATATTTTAGCAAAAGTACGTTATAAATATATCAGGGTGTTTATAATGGTTAGGAGGCTATTTTGAACATCGTAAAAGAAAATAATCAAGAATATAAGGCTGCAATTTATATTCGATTAAGTAAGGAAGATGGTGATAGAGAAGAAAGCGAGAGTGTTACAAATCAAAGAAAAATCTTAAAAGCATTTGCAAAAGAAAATAAATACAAAATTTATGATGAATATGTTGATGATGGATATACAGGAACAAATTTCAATAGACCAGATTTTAAAAGAATGATAAAAGACATTGAAAATAAAAAAGTAAATATGGTAATTACAAAAAGTTTATCAAGACTTGGTAGAGATTACATAGAAACAGGAAGGTATATTGAAACTTATTTTCCAGAAAATGAAGTAAGATATATTGCAATATTAGATGATGTAGATACATTTTTAGATAGAAATTGCGATACAGTAGCATTTAAAAATATTATGAATGACTATTATGCAAAAGAAACTTCTAAAAATATTAAGAAAACCAAAAACAAAAAGAAGTTAGAAGGCTTTTACTATACATCTTATGCTCCATTTGGATATAGAAAAGTTAGTAAATCAGGAAATCTCGAAATTGATGAAGTACAAGCAGAGATTGTAAAACGAATATATAACTTATTTCTTGAAGGCAAAGGAACATATCAAATAGCAACGTTATTAACAAAAGAAGGTATAGAACCTCCTGGATTACAGATGAAAATGACATGTGTAGTAAATAATATAACAAACACAACAGATAAGTGGAATCATAATACAGTTAGAAGAATTTTATCTAATCAAATATATATTGGAAATTGTGTCCAAAACAAAAATAAAAAGATTAGTTATAAGAGTAAAAAAATGATTTCATTACCAGAAGAGGAACATACAATAACTAAAAATCATCATAAAGCTATAATTCCAATTGAAAAATGGGAATTAGTACAGAAAATGCTTGGAGTACACAAAAACGCTAAAATTAGAGAAACTGATGTTATGTTCAAAGGTTTATTATATTGTTCACATTGTAATAATAGGCTTTCTATTAGAACAAAAGTAGATCATAATAAATCAGGAGATGTAACAAGAAGGTATATCTATTGTGGTACAGCTAGCAAAAAGATTTCTAATAAGCCTTGTTATACAAGATATATAAAATATGATATTTTTGAAGAACAGGCTCTTTCTAAAATTGCAGAAACATTAGAAATGTATATAAATTCAAATGCTTTTAAAAATGAAGATGCTTTGAGAAAAATACTAGAATCGCAAAGTAATAAAGGTAGTATTTTAAAAAAGATAGAAAAACTAAATAAAGATTTGGAAAAAGTTAATAAGAAAATAAGCACATTATATAATGATAAACTAAATGGATTATTGGAGGAACAAGATTTTAAACTTTTTTCAGATGGTTTAGTTAATGAACGCCATAGAATTGAAAAAATCTTAAAAGAAACTGAACTAGAATTAGAAAGTTTTGAAGAAGATTCTACAAATAATAGAATAAAATCAGACATGCAGAAAGTTATAAAAAAATTATCTAAAAGTAAAGAGTTCAATAAAGAAACCATTAATCAATTAGTTAATAGAATTGAAATAGATAAAGATAATAATGCTGTAATATATTTTAATTTTTATGAATTAAATTGTATTGGAGGACAAATAGAAGATGTCAAACAAGCAAGTAATTTATAATGTAGGAATGTATTTAAGGCTAAGTAAAGATGATGGTGATGATATTGAAAGTGAAAGTATAACTAATCAAAGAAAATTAATTAAAGACTATATTAATAAAAATGAAAATATGAAACTATATGATGAATATGCTGATGATGGATATAGTGGAGCAAATTTTAATAGACCAGATTTTCAAAGATTACTAAAAGATATTGAAAGCAAGAAAATTAATATGGTTATAACCAAAAATTTAGCAAGATTAGGTAGAAACTATATCGAAACAGGTAATTATATAGAAAAATATTTTCCAGATCATAGAGTTAGATATATTGCACTATTAGATAATATTGATAATTTTAAAGAAAGTGTTAGTAATGATTTTGTTCCAATTAAATCAGTATTTAATGAAAAACATTGTAGAGATACATCTATTGCAGTAAAGAAAACTAAAAGAAGAAAAATGGAGGAAGGATTTTATGCTTGCAATACAGCACCTTTTGGCTATAAAAAGGATCCTGATACTCCTGGAAAACTGATAATAGATATCGATGCCAGTAAAACAGTAAAGAAAATTTTTGATTTGAAATTAAAAGGATATACTGCAAATGAAATCGTTAAATATTTAGATAAAAATAAATATGTTACACCAGCTGAATATATGAAAATTAGAGGGCAAGAACATATTGAAAATAAAAATTTATGGCGAAGAAGTACAGTAAATAGAATTTTGTGTAATAAGGTTTATCTAGGGCATTGTGTAAGAGGAAAGACACAAAACATTAGTTATAAATCTAAAGACAGAATTTTTGTTAAAAGAAATGACTTTATAATTACTAAAAATACTCATGAACCAATAATATCAGAGGAAGTATTTGAAAAAGTACATGATACTAAAAAATATGGAGCAGTAAAAGAGTATAATGAAACAAACTATCTTTTAAAAGACTTAATTTATTGTAAAAATTGTGGCAAGAAACTTATTTTTAAGAAAGTAAGAAAAAGAGTTGTTATTTATTGTAGGAATCATGATGAAAACCCTAAATTATGCAACAATAATTGTAGATTAGATTATTTTACAATTGAAAACAAAGTATTTGAATATATATCTAATATGTATAAGGAATACTTAAAAAATAATAGGGTAAAGGACAACCTTTATAAAAAATATACCGAAAATGTTATTAAAGTTTTAGAGGAAGATTTAAAACAATTAAATATATCTTTAGGTCAGATTAACTTTAGAATAACATCATTATATAATCAAAGATTGTCAGAGAAAGTAAGCGAAGATGATTACAAAAATAGATATAATACTCTTATTGAACAAAGAAAAGACTTATCAGATAATATTGCTGATAAGGAAAAAGAAATTAAAAAAGAAAAGAATAAATTAAATACTTTAAATGAAAAGAAATCGATTCTAAAGAAAATTGAAAGACTTGATAAAAAGGATTTTAAAAATGTAAATTTTGAGGAATTGATAGAAAAAATTGAAGTATTAAAAAAAGAAATACAAGTTAATTTTAACTTTGCAGAAGTAGGAAAATTTAAAGTCTAGTGTCTAAATTGTACACTCTATGATTGCACTGTGGCTATGGCAGAATACTTATGTGGAAGCGAGGAAGCATTTGTAGCTAAAATGAATGAAACAGCCAAAGAGCTAGGAATGAATGATACTACTTTTAAAAATTGTCATGGAATAGACGAAGAAGGACATTTAACGTCGGCATATGATATTGCACTAATGTCAAGAGAGCTTTTGAACAATCATCCAACCATTTTAAACTATACAACAATTTGGATGGATACTTTAAGAGATGGAAAATCGGAATTAGTAAATACAAATAAATTAATAAGAAACTACAAAGGAGCAACAGGTTTAAAAACAGGTTCAACTTCAGTTGCATTATATAACTTGTCAGCTAGTGCAACAAGGGATGGTATGTCACTTATTGCAGTTATAATGAAAGCACCAACAACAAAAATACGTTTTGCAGAGGCACAAAAATTATTGGATTATGGCTTTAATAATTATGAATACAAAAACTTGGCAGTAAAAGGAAATACTTTAAAAGAAGCAGAAGTTACCAAAGGGATTACTTCAAAAGTTAATCTGGTTATAGAAAATGGCGTGGGGATTTTACTAAAAAAGGGAGAGGATAAAGAAATTACCCAAACAATTAATTTAGAAGAGAATATAACAGCACCAGTGTATGAGGGAGAAAAAATAGGAGAAATAATATATACCTTAAACGGAGAAGAACTGGGAAGAACCAATATTGTGGCAGAAAAAACTGTTGAGAAAAAGACATTTTTTAGCATAGCTGCATATGTGTATATGAACTGGTTTAATGTACTAAAAGACATGAGATAAAATTTTGAAAATGTATATAGAAATATATACATTTTTTTTTAACTTTGATATAATACTTATGTTAATATGTAAAAAGGAATAATAAGGGGGAGTTTTTAAATGAAGAAATCAATACTAGGAATGGTTGCAATAACAACATTGGTAGTAGGTGCAACTACTTTAACGGGTTGTAAAAATCCTGTTTTAGAAAAAACAGAAGCAGCCAAAGAAGCAATATCAAACTTAAACACAATGGTAGGAGAGTCTGCAAATAGCATATCAAGCGGAACAACTATAGGTTCAATATCTATTGATGCAACAGCAGAATTTGACAGCGGAATAGTAAGACTAAAAGAATATGGAGATAAAACAACATATGTAGTGGATGAAAATTACAATATACTTTGGACTTATGAAAGTACTAATCGAGAAGAATGTATTGATGGATATATATCATTAGGAGATACACCTATTACTGGAACAACAACTATATATGACAAAAACGGTAATCAAAAATTTTCATATACAGAGCATCAATATGAATATGTTGAATTGGTATCAAATGGATGCGTATTAATAAGAGAAAAAACTGATACATATAATAGTTCTAGTACAAAGGAAGGACTATATAGCTTGGAAAAACAAGAGTATATAGTAGAGCCAAAAGAAGAATATGTTGGCAAAATAGTAGATAGAAAAGATGGAATGTTTAAAGTAGGAGATAATTTTTATAATTCAAAAACAGACAAGACATTAACATATAAAACATATTTTGCCCAAAGCTTTATTGATGGATATGCTGTAACACAATCTTTAGATGGAATTGTAGTATTTGACGAAAATGGAAATGAGTATAGCATAAGAGAACCAAATGGAGAGGTAGTTGGTGTAGGTAATCGTAATGAGAATATGTTATTTGACGTTCGTAATAGCACTATATTTAATTTAGAAACTAAAAAAGCAATAAGCGTGAAAAGCCAAATAACAAAGGCAGATTCAGAGTATGGACCAATATTTGAAAATGGATATGCATTAGTTAGATTTACAAATCAAGGTGGCACACCATATTATAGTGTTATAGATACTAATGGAAAATTTATGTTCGAACCAGTAAGGCTAGAAGATCAAAATGGTGTGTATAAGAGATTAGTAAGTAGAAAATTAGACAGTGGATATTTTATACTAGAAGTAGACGGTGTTGATACTGTATATGATATTAATAATAATGAAATTGTAAAGGCTGAAATGAACGAATCATTCGAAGGCATTACAAATGGTAGCATAATGGCAACTAAAGAATTTGAAGATTATTATAAAGACATGCAAGGAAACAGAATTTACTTTAGTCAAAAAAGTGAAATATAATGGAAAATTAATATAAAAGCATGAAGAAGCGGAGAGAAAACATGTTAGAAAAAATAAACACAAAAAAAGGATATAATATTATAACAATAATAATACTTGCAATTACAATAGTATTTATGTTTTATTGGATAGGTCAAAAAGAGGGATTTCATGAAGATGAAATCTTCTCTTATGGTTCTTCAAACTATAAATGGGATAATGTTTTTCAAGCAGCAGGGAAGTCGGACTTTCTAAATAGAACAATAGAAAAATATGTTATAGGGGATTCAATAGGCGAAACTATAGATAATATCAAATATTATATATCAAACCAAGCTGAATTTGGAAAGTTAGCAGGAGAAATCCATAGCGGAGATAAGCCAGTATGGAAAACTAGTGAAGATGCAAAGGACTACTTGACAATAGGCGAAGACGACGTACTTAACTACTTTTCTGTGTATTACAACCAGTCGCGTGACGTACACCCACCACTATTCTATATGTTAGTCCATTTAGTATCTAGCATAGCGTATGGTGTATTTTCTAAATATATAATTTTTGCAATAAACTTAATTTTCTTCATATTAAGCTTTTACATAATTAGAAAAATTTTCATATTATTTGATAAAAAATGGCTTGGATTAATTGCAATTTTACTATATGGATTAAGCATGGGAGCGGCATCAACGGTAATTTTCCAAAGAATGTACATGATGATAACATTCTTTGGACTTGCATATTTGTATGTTAATTTAAAGATATTAAAAAACAATTTGGAAATAACTAAAAAAGAAAAATGGCAGTTATTTGGGACTGTCTTACTTGGATTTTTAACACAATATTACTTCTGCATTTTAGTATTTATCATATTTGTGCTAATGTGCATAAGATTTATTCAGAAAAAAGAATACAAAATGCTTAAAAAATATATTATCATACATGTAGTTACAGCTATAGTAGGAATAATACTATTTCCTGCAGCAATATACCATATATTCTTCTCATATAGAGGGGTTAATTTAATTGAAAATGGAAGGTCTTTTGCACAGACGCTAATATTCTATATCCAAAGAATAGCCGAAGCTTATAGCGTAAACAATATTGTTATATACGCACTTTTGTTATTGAGTGTAATAGGCATATTTATTAAATTTATATTAATAAAAAAGAACAAGAAAAAAATAAAAAATTTATACTCATATTTATTAATATTAGTGCCAACAATTTGCTATATATTAATTGTAACTAAAATGGCACCGGACATAGAGGCAAAATATGCAATGAGGTACATTATGCCAATACTTCCAGAACTTGCAATAATATTTGTTTTGGGAATATCAAAAATATTTGAAAATAAAAAAATAGCATATGGACTAATGTCAGCCATAGTATTAGCAATTACAGTAAGTGGAATGGTTACAAATGAGCCAAAATACTTGTATAGAGGATACAGCAACTATTTAGAAATAGCAAACGAATACAAAGATTTAAAATTTGTATATGCTGTTGACAATGCATTTACACATTTAACAAGCTTACCTGAATTTATGACATATAATAAGTCTTTGATAATTAATATGAACTATGATAAACTCGACTTTTTAAGAACGGACGAAGAATTACAAAGTGAAGACCAATTTATTCTAACCATAAAAAAATGGATGAATGTGGACGACACATTAAATAAAATATTAAAATATACAGGATTTAAAAATTATGAAATATTATTAAACCAAGAAGACGATACAGGAAGCATAATATATATAATAACAAGATAACTGGAACAAGGGGACACATATTTTGTTTCATTTTTGAAACAAAATGTGTGTCCCCTTGTTCCAAAATTTATGCAATTTTGTAAATGTCTACACAAACCTTATTATCTTTAACATATGCTTGTAATTTTAAATCAAAATCGTTATTATTTTCAAATTTCAAATCTAAATAATCATAAGCAACAGTAGCATCCTTTCCCATTTCTATATAGCCTACGTCTTTTCCGTGTTCATGCCTTTCTGTAATTTCAACCCCATCTATTGCTTTTGCGGCATTGTAAATAGTTGTACTTACTTGGCAATTTCCGCCGCCTATTGCATTTACAACTTCTCCATCCACGATAGCATGTGCTTCTTTATATCCATCTTCACTTGAAGGCTGTCCTGCAACTTCACAAAATGAAAATTCTTCATGAGCTTTTACGATTGTATCACTAATTCTAGAACAAGTTATTTTTATATTTGTTACTCTATTTTTATTGTCGTCAACAAGTGGCGTAGAAAAACTACTTATCTTACTTTCTGTTTTAGTTTTGGTATTATTTAAGTCTATAGAATTATTTATATTGTTATTTTCTGCAAGGGTTGTGTTATATGAAATTCTACTCGGGTTATAATCGCTTTCAGGTGCAGTACTTGCATTTCTAAAAAACAAAAAGTATACTATAATTCCAATAATTGCAAGTAAAGCAACAATTCCAATAATCCATTTTGTATTATTTTTCATAAAAACCTCCATTAATTATATCTATTAAAATATTGTTAACTAAATTTAAAAAAATATTATGGAAAAAATTAGAAAAAATCCATGTTGATATAAAATTAACAATATGATATGATAAATAATATTCTATTACAAAGGTGAAGAAAAGATATGTTAGTCGCAGTTTTAATTTTAATAATATTATTACTTTTATGGCTATATTATGAATTAAGAGTAGCAACGTCTAAACTACCTAAAGACGTTTTTAGATATTATGATTTTTCACAAAAGAAATTTATGGGAAGAGATATTTTTTTAATAAAGCCATTAGAACATGAGGATTTGTATGAAACGTCTGGAAATGAAATAAGTAAAAAGGTTATACTATACATTCATGGTGGCTCATATGTAGGAGAATTGGAAAAATATCATTGGCATTTTTTTAAAGATATAATAAATGATACAAAGGCAACAATAATAGTGCCAGATTATCCGTTGACACCAGAAAATACATATTTAGAAGCCTTTAATATGATGCAACCATTATATGAAAAAATAATAGAGAATATAAAAAATAGAGAATTTATACTTATGGGAGATTCGGCAGGTGGAGGAATGGCGCTTGCACTATATGAACAAAATGGAGAACTTGGAAATAGGCTTCCAGATAAAACAATATTAATATCTCCATGGATTGACGTTAGAATGGAAAATCCACTGATAGATAGTATTAATGATCCAATATTAAAAAAGTCATTGCTAAAACTTTCTGGTAAAAAATATGCGGGTAAAAATGGCATGAAAAGCTATTTAGTAAATCCAATACTAGGTCCAACTGAAAAATTAAAAAATATATATTTCTTTTCAGGAACAAGAGATATGCTAAATCCAGATGCAAAAGAATTTGCACTAAAAAATGAAGGGAAAATTAATTTTTTAGAGTATGAAGATGCTGTACATAATTTTGTACTATTAAAACATAAAAAGAAGAATATACATGCAAAAGATAGCTATAAGGAAGTTGTGAATATTATTTTAAACAAAAAGGAGAATTAAAAAATATGCAAAAACAAGCTAGCTGGAGAAGACTAGATAATTCAGCTAAAATATTTCCGATTGCATCAAGTAAGAAGTATAGCAGTGTTTTTAGATTATCTGCTGTACTTAAAGAAAGGGTAAATCCTAAAACTTTAAAGATGGCGGTAAAAATAGCTTTAGATAAAATACCATCTTTTAAAGTAAAGCTTAAAAAAGGACTTTTCTGGTATTATTTCGAGGAAAATGGCAAAGATATCCGAATAGAAAAAGAAAAGAATTATCCATGTAAATACATAGATCCAAATACAAACAACGATTACTTATTTAAAGTGACATACTATGAAAATAAAATAAATGTGGATATATTTCATTCACTAACAGATGGGAATAGTGGAGTAATTTTCCTAAAAGAAATAATATATACATATATTGAACTTGCTCATCCACAGGATTTTAATACTAACCTAAGGATGGAGCGAAAATTGTCTAATAATACAGAAGATGATTACTTAAAGAATTATAATAAAAATTCAAAGCCAGCAAAAGGCGGTAAAAAAGCATATATATTAAAAGGAAAGAAACTTCCGCTTGCGGCAATAGGTGTAATCCATGTAAATATAAATATTGAAGAATTGAAGAAAAAAGCTAAAGAAAATGGCGTTACTGTTACTCAATACTTAACAGCGGTTATAATTCATGCTATATATAATACAAATTACAAAGAATATGATGGAAAAAAGCCAATTAAAATATGCATTCCAGTAGATTTAAGAAAGTATTTTAAA
>CAMLUO010000035.1 GCA_946487895.1 uncultured Clostridium sp. | reverse complement strand
GTAATTCTAGTCTGATTTTTTACAGCCTAACCATCGATAACATACTAAACATTATAGTGTTATTAATACTAGCAGGAGTAAGTATTGCAACATTAACTGGTGAAAATGGAATATTGACACAGGCAAATAATGCAAAAGAAAGGACAGAGGAAGCAGAAAAAGACGAAAAAGCCAATTTAGCACAGACAGAAGATTTAATCAATCAATATGTGGGAATAGACTGGGATACAGCATTAGCCAATGCGGAAAAGCATCCAGATCAAGTTACAAGCACTGAAATAGGAGTAGGAACTGATGGAAAACCAGTTAATATGGATTTATGGGAATATACTTTATTAGATGATGGAACATATTGTTTAAATAGTATTAATAATCTAAGCGAAACTTGGGTAACCGGTTATAAAGGAAGAATAATAGATGGATCAATAGAGGGTAATATACCAACATATATCAGTAGTGATGAAGGAAAAACTTGGAAAGAAGTAAGTGAATTATTTATGACGTTTTATAATTTGGAAAATCTAACATATATGCCTGAATTACCGCATACTCTTAAAAAAGGTGAGTATACATTCTTTAATTGTAAACAATTAAAGAATGTTAAAAATTTGCCAGCACACATAAAATCCTTAGAAGGTTTCTTTTACGGATGCGAATTTTTAAGTGAATTTCCAACTATACCAAATGAAGTTGAAGATTTAACAAGTACTTTTTATAATTGTAAAAATCTCATTAGTAGCCCAAGCATTCCCGAAAGTGTAAAAATTATGCATGCCACATTTGCAGGCTGCTCTAAATTAACAGTTGCTCCAAATATTCCTCAACATGTAGAAAATATGGCTCAAACTTTTTCTAATTGTACGGCTTTAAAAACAGCTCCTGAAATTATTCCCGAGTCAGTAACCAATTTAAATAGAACATTTCAAGGTTGTTCAAATTTAACTGGAATTATTACTATTAATGCTAGTGTGAAAGGTCTTAATATTTCTGAAACAGAAAAAGATTATGAAAATATTTTTTATAACGCTGTTACAAATGAGGGATGTAAAGTTCAATTAACAGGAACATGTAGTGTATTGCAAAATATCGTTGATGCAAGTAATAATTCTAATATCTCCTTACTAATTTAATTTTCTGATTATATGTACTAAATAGCTCGTATCTTGCTATGGACCGAATGAATAAAATTGAAAAAATATAGACCCCATGTGTAATATAAATTATGCAACTTACAAGTTACAAATATATTAACATGAGGTTTTATTTATTTCTCTCTCTTGCTAAATTTATTCAAAACAATTCCTACAACATGTACAATTTGTGTAGAATGGTTATTAGCTACACCTTTTCCTAAAGCCTTACCACCTACTGTTAAAGCTGCAACTAATGCACTTAATATAAATTGTAAATTAAAGTTTAATCCAAATTGTTCGGTAATCTTCATAGATATTAATGCACTTATTGCACCACTTAAAACTCCGCATATGTCTCCAACTACGTCTGCACATATATTTGCAACTTTAGGTGCATTTCTTATTAATTTTATTGAACTTTTTGATCCTTTTACTTTTTTAGTTGCTTTTGCATGAAATTCATTTTCATCTGCAACTGTTACTGCAACACCTATAATGTCAAATACTATACCTACTAATATTACAATTAGTAGAATTAAAATTGCTGGTATTAAACTTAAATTTGTAATTCCATTTGAAGATATAAATGAAAATACTATTGATAAAATAAATGTTGTAAAAAATATTTTTATAAACCACACTATATCTGTGTGGTCTTTCTTATTTTTATTGTTTTCTTTTTTATCTGTTTTTATTTTTTCAGTTTTCTCTATCTTACTCAGGTCTGTTTTGTCCATTAATTTAAAAAATTCCTCCATTTTTATCTATATTATTTTAATTATATACGACACTAGATGGTAAAAGCCTAAGTAAATTTTACAGTTTAGGTCTGGTCGAATTTCTCTATTTTCCGCTTGGTATTACTACCTTAGCCGTTTCCGTTTAAGGAAAATATCTACAAGTGTAGATACCAGATTGCCACTTAAATCTGTACCTTAATCCCCAGACTTCCATGCCTCTTCCGAAGCAAACATTCTAGAAGTTTTCCTTTACATACATTTGTAGTTTTACTAGTCTTTTTTGCAAATGAAATTTCATAATCTAAAATGAAATTAATTTGGCCAAAATAATCTCATTTCTTTAAAATTAATCCCAATACATTCACTCGAGACAGGCTACTCTATGTATTTTGTGTCTTGGCACTCAACATAGGTTTAACTTAATTTTTTATTCTAGAAAATGATTTCTTTCTAAAATTTTAAATTATTAAGCCTCCGCGAAAATAGGGAGTCACATGTATGCCATTACATATTACCCTAGATTCTTTACTCCCTGCAAGCACACAAAACTGGCATTTCGCGCACAAACAAGAAACTTCAACGATGTGCCCTTTAGTGGATTTTTAGCCCCACCCTCGTAAAACTTGTATGACTAGAATAATGCACCATCGATATATATTATACATTGTTTGGAGAATTATTCCAAATTGCGTCTTGGTTTATTTTAGTTTAATGTTTTCTATCTTGTTTCTGCCATTTTATAATTCTCTTTTTTTCTTATTCTTTTATATATTTTTCTCGTTTTTTCTTTATTTTTTAACATTTTCTATTTCATTTAAGATTTCATTTAAACATTTATCTAATTCTATGTTTTCAAATCTTTTTACAATTCCTGCTTTTTTTAGATTCTCTTCTGAAAAATCTTTACTATCAGCTAAAAACCTTCTGCATAGTTCTGCATATTTAGGCTCTTTTTGTTCTTTTTCTCTTTTTAAAGCTCTTTCTAATCTAAGTCCATCTTCTACTTCAACATATATTGGAAGTAATTCTTTTTCAAAATGTTTTTTCATCTTTTCATAAGATTCTAGTGTTCCTAGCATCATCATATCTTTATTAGTTTTAAACTGTTCATCCGCAATTGTTGCATAAGTCCATGGTCCATGAACAGTTTGGTATGTTCTGTATTCTATAAGTTTGTTATTCTCTTTTCCATCAATATATCTTTGCATTTCTTCATTTGATATGTAATGGTAAGTTACTCCTTCTTCTTCTCCTTTTCTTATTGGTCTTGTGGTGTACATTACATATGTATTAATATCTAATTTTTCTTTCAATTTTTTAAATATGGTATCTTTTCCAGATGAACTTTTTCCCATTATATATATGATTTTCATATTACATCTAATCCTCTTTTTCTATTTTTTCATTTTTTTCTTCTTTTCCTTTTTATTCTTTTCTAACAGTTTGTTAATTGAATTTAAAATATCATCTGAATTTTCATCAAAATCATCTTTTACAAAATTAAACATTTTTCACAACTCCTTATTTGATTTTTCAAATGTAATTATACTATTTAAGTTATTTTATTTCAAGAAAAATACTGGACTTTTGACAAATTTTATTGTAAACTTATATATGAATTAGTCTAATAATGTAATTTTAATAATTAAGAAATCGAGAGGAATGATAATAATTGAAAAATTCTTTAAAAAATCTTTCTGCTAATGTGGATAACCCCAAATGGAATAATATTGTTTCTAGGCAAAAACCTTTATATTCTCGAAATATGGATACAAGGGATGATTTTGAAAGAGATTATACTAGAATTATACATTCAAATAGTTATAGAAGATTAAAACATAAAACACAAGTATTTTTCTCACCTGACAATGACCATATATGTACTCGTATTGAACATGTTACACATGTAGATTCTATTAGTTACACAATAGCAAATTATTTAGGTTTGAATACTGAACTTACAAAAGCTATTGCAGTGGCTCATGACTTAGGTCATAGTCCTTTTGGTCACAAGGGGGAAAGAATTTTATCTAGCTTGTCCAAAAGAGATTTAGGTCGCACTTTCTGGCATGAGAAAAATGGCTTAGAACTTGTCGATAATGTTGAATTACTTGAGGATAGTGAACGTTATAAACAAAATCTAAATCTGACATATGGTGTTCGTGATGGTATTATTTCTCATTGTGGAGAGATTGATGAAAATGGTTTAAAACCAAGAGAAGAATTTATTGATTTAACTGGTTATTCTTTTCCTAATCAATTTGCACCATATACTTGGGAGGCTTGTGTTGTAAAGGTTTCTGATAAAATTTCATATATAGGTCGTGATATTGAAGATGCCATTACTTTAGGTATCTTAGATGGTCACTTATCAGAGCTTTCTGATTTACTTAAAGGTAATTCAGATGTTACTAATTTGAATAATACAAATATTATTAATTATTTAGTAACTGATTTGTGTCAGAATTCTTCTCCTGAAAAAGGTATTTGTTTTTCTGATGCAGCTTTCAATTTATTGAATAAGATTAAAGCTTTTAATTATAAGAATATATATTTATGTGATAAATTGCAAGCTTCTGATAGGTATTTTGAATTGGTTATTACAGAAATTTATAATACCTTAGCAAGTAGTTATGATGGTAAAAGTTTCTTAAGTTCTGCTAAAGCTTTGGAAAAATTTTATCCAAAATTAAGTAATAGTTTTTATGGGTTTTTAGAACTTTACTGTGCAAATCTTGACAGAGAAAAATTAAAATTAAGAAATAATATTCTTTTTGAAAATGAAAATATTGATAATTTTTATCAAGCAATTTTATATTATATTTCTGGTATGACTGACCATTTTGCAATGGAGATGTATCAAGAAATAATTGGATTTTAATGTTCGCGAAAGGAGATGACTGATTATTATGGAGAAAATAGCTATAATTTCAGATGTTCATGCAAATATAACAGCTTTAAATGCTGTTTTAGAAGATATAAATAAACGTAATGTTAATAAAATTTTTTGTCTTGGAGATAGTATTATAAAGTGTACTCATCCAGATTTAGTAATTGACAAATTAAGAGAAGTATGTGAAGTTATATTAATTGGAAATTCGGATTATGCAATTTGTCGTCCTGAAGTTAAAGACCGTAAATTTTGGACTAGAGAAATTATAGGTGAAGAAAGAGCAAATTTTATTTATAATTTACCTATTTCTCACGACTTTTATATGAGTGGACATTTGATTAGATTATTTCATGCGTCACCATATCATTTGGATGATATATTTAATCCTATGTTTACAAATAAAGGAACAAATTTTTCTGGCAAAGAAATAGAAAATCCTGAAGATTTATTTAAAAATACTGAATTTATTGGCAAAACAGAGAATGACCCTGTTCCAGATGTAGTTGGATATGGTCATATTCACACACCTTGTTTAGTTAGATTTAAAAATAAAACTTTGTTTAATCCTGGAAGTGTCGGCATTCCAGTTGAAATGATGAATTCAGATATTGATGATATTAGTAACAAATTTTCAACTCTTGCATCTTATATTATTATAGAGGGAGATTATAATAGTAAAGATTTAGGTGAAATTTCTTTCCAATTTGTAAGAGTTCCATATAATATTGAAAAAGAATTGGAGGATTTAAAAGCATCTGATATGCCTAACAAAGATAGAGTTTATAGAAGTTTAAAAGGTGCTTTACCAACAGTATATTCTGCACACTAAATTATATAAGGGGATTAAAGTTTTCTTTATTAAGGAGTGTTAATTTATGATTGATAAATTACAAAAGGTAAAAAAGATTTTAGATACATATGACCAAAAGCATTTAATTCGTTTTTATGATGAATTAGATACTTCTAAAAAAGAGGCTTTATTAGACCAAATATTATCCATTGATTTTGAACAAATTTTTAAATTGTATGATAATTCAATGAAACCAGAGAAATTAGCTCCAAACGAGTTATCTCCTTTGGAATATTTTATAAAAAATGATTTTACTGAGGAAGAATTTGATAATTATTCTAAAATAGGTGAAGCTTTAATCAAAAATGGTAACTTTGCAGTTATTACAATGGCTGGCGGTCAAGGGACAAGGCTTGGCTATAAAGGTCCAAAGGGTACTTATAAATTGGACCTTAAACCTGAAAAGAAATCATTATTTCAAATAATGTGTGAAGATATCAAAAGAGCTAATCAAAAGTATGGTGTAGTTATTCCTTGGTATATAATGACAAGTGAGGAAAACGATTCTCAAACAAAAACTTTTTTTGAAGATAATAATTATTGGGATTATCCTAAAGAATCTGTTAAATTCTTTACTCAAGGAAAATTACCTATAATAACTGTTGATAAAAATTTAATTTTACAAGAGCCTTACTTAGTAAAAGAAGCTTCTAATGGTAATGGAAATGTATTTGTTTCTATGAAGAAACATGGAATATTAGAAGATTTAGAAAAGAAGAATATAAAATGGGTTTCTTTTGGTGGAATTGATAATGTTTTATTAAAAAATGTTGATACATTTTTCCTAGGTTTGGCAATTGATAAGAATTATTCTATTGCTTCAAAATCAATTTTTAAACAAAAACCTATGGAAAAAACGGCTGTATATTGTAGAAAGTTTGGGAAGCCTTCAATATTGGATTATGATGATATTAGTATATCTTTATCAGTTTCTCGTGATATTAATGGTAGGTATTTGTATAGAGATGCGAATATTTTATCTCATTTGATGAGTATCGAGGCAATCAAGAAAGTTTCTGAACTTGATTTACGCTATCATAGAGCTTATAAAAAGAATTCCTTTGTTAATGAAGAGGGTATGAAACAAGTTCCAGATGGTCCAAATACTTTTAAATTTGAGAATTTTATATTTGATGCTTTTTCATATTTTGATGATATGCTTTTACTTAGAGTAAATAGTGATGAAGAATTTGCACCAATTAAAGATTTTACTGGTATTTTTAATCCAGAAACTGCTAAAGAGAAGTATAAAAATTATTGGAGTTTGAAGTAGCTTTTAGTTGTTATTTTTATTGATATTTAATAAATTTATTTGCATAACTTAAATATCTGAGGCCATTTTTAAGGATGGATTGTTTATCATATTTTAAGGATATTTATTTTTACGTATTAAAATACGTTTTTAGAAATAAATAATATAAAAAGACGTAATTAGCATTCTTCTTTTGTATATATTATTATTTCTTGCTTATAGGATTTTTCTATTTGATTCAATTATTTGAATAAAAATAGGAATAAAGGATTGTAATGACCTCAGATATTTAAATCATACAAATTTTATATGTTTATTAGTGAATTTTATAAGATATAAATTTTATATAAATATTATAAATTAATATGAATTAAAATTGTTTTATCATTTTTTAATTTCTTTTTCCAAAATTATTATAATTTATTTTCCAGTATTTGTCAATTGTTTTTTCAAAATTTTTATATTTTTTGTTTTTTTTCACTATTTTTTTATAAAAATTCTCATGAAATTAGTATTTTTTAAAACTTTTTTATCTATTTTACAAATTTCGATGGATTGTGACATTCCATATATGTTATACTAATATTAATTATTATAATATTATTTTAATTAATTATTTTTATCTTTTATTTTACTGATTTAGTTTTGAGTTATATTGCTTCTATTATAGCAGTAACTATACTTTTTATAATTACTGTTATATTTCTGCAATTTTATATCATTTATAATGTTTTTCTTATTAAGTTTTGTAATATTGTCAATTTATCTATATTTTCAATTATTTTTTGTTTGCCTACTCCCTATATTTTATGTTATACTATTTATATTATGAAAGAAAGATATTATAAACTAAGTGAATTTTTAATAGAAAAGTTTGGAGAAAAGGTCCAAAAAATATGTATAGATGGTGGATTCACATGTCCTAATCGTGATGGCAAAGTCTCATATGGTGGATGCATTTTTTGTAGTGAAAAAGGCTCTGGAGAGCATCTAAATTCTGATGAAAATATTACAAATCAAGTTCAAGACTTTTTTGCGAGTTATAAAGCTGAAAGAGCAAATAAATTTATTGCATACTTTCAAAATTTCAGTAACACATATGATACAATTGAAAACTTGAAGAAAAAATACGATGCTGCATTAATTAGCGAAAAAATTGTTGGTCTAGCTGTTGCAACAAGGCCTGACTGCATTAATGAGGATGTTGTAAAACTTCTAAAAAGTTATTCTGATAAGTATTATGTATGGGTAGAACTTGGTTTGCAAACCTCAAATGATGAAACAGGTAAATTAATTAATCGTGGTTATGATAACAAACAATTTCTTGAAGCTGTTACTTTACTTAGAAACTCTGAAATTGACGTTGTTGTACATATTATGGTTGGACTTCCAAATGAGACTTTTGAAGATTTGAAAAATACAATTAATTTTATAAATAGCATTGATATTCAAGGTATTAAAATCCATTCTACATATGTTGTCAAAGGTACATATCTTGCTAAAATGTACGAGGAGGGAAAATATACTCCTTTAACTTATGATGAGTATATGGATTCTCTCTGTTATATTATAACTCATCTTAGACCTGATATTGTTGTCCACCGTATTTCTGGTGATGCACCAAAAAAGTTGCTTATCGCTCCTAGTTGGGATGTTCACAAAAAATGGGTTATGAATGGTTTGTTCAAACGTATGAATGAAGAAAATTTAACACAAGGGATGTATTTTAAAACTGGAACTTAATTAGCTCCAGCTTTTATCTATTTAAAACATACACTCCTATTGTCAAATAAGTTGCAAAAATTGTCCATATGATATATGGGATCTGTAATAATCCAGCTAACCCATTTTTCTTATAAAAGATTGCTGTCATGTAAATTATTAAAATTAGCAAAACAATTATCCAAATTATAGCTATAAATCTCCATTTAAATGCAAAAAATACAATTGGCCAAGTAATATTTGTTAATAATTGTGTGAAATAAACTGAATTTACCTTTTCATCAGCTAAGTTATTTGTTTTTAATGTTCCATAAGATATTCCCATTAAAATATATAATATGGTCCATATTATTGGAAATACTATAGCTGGTGGTGAAAGTGGTGGTTTATTAATTATGTCATAATCCATAAAGTTTGATATTATTAATCCTACTATTCCACCTAATATTACTGGTATTAGTATTGATTTGATAAATTCTAAAGTTTTATTCATTTAAAACTTTCCCCTTTCTAATATAAGGAAAAAAACATATATATCGAAGATATAAAGGATTTTTTCTTATACAATTTAAATAGTGGTAGTAAATATGTATCTACTACCACTATTATATTTTCTTAATTTATATTTATTCTTAAACTCCAACACTCATCGTTTCTGGTAATGTTGAGCCTCCATCTATTACAAAACTTTGTCCTGTAATATATGAAGCTTCATTACTAGCTAAAAATGCTGCTAACTCTCCTAATTCTTCTATTGTTCCTAATCTTTTCATTGGTATTCCATCAGCTATTCCTTTAACTACTGATGCAGGATTTTCGCTATCTGAATCTTTTGCTATTCCTTCTACCATTGGTGTCATTATATATCCTGGAAGAATTGCATTAACACGTATTCCTTTTTCTACCACTTCTGCTGCTAAACCTTTTGTAAAACCTAGTAAAGCCGCTTTAGTTGTGGCATATGCTACTTCCCCACTATCTGCTACCATTGGACCTGTTACTGATGAAAGATTTACTATTGCCCCATCTTTTGGCATATATTTTAAAACCTCTTGAGACATATTCCATGTACCTTTTATATTTATATCCAAATGAAAATCTCTTATCTCATCTGTTGTCTCTTCAAAAGGTGTTAATTTTGCTACTCCTGCATTATTAACTAAAATATCTATTTTTTTATATTTCTCAACTACCTTTTTCATACACTCATTTATCTTATTTCTATCTCTAATATCAACTGTATAACCTTCTACATCATAAACATCTTCTCTTAATTTTTGCAAAGTTTCTTCCAATTTATCAGAATAATCAAAAATGATAACCTTTGCTCCATATTTTAAAAATACTTTTACAATTCCTAAACCATTTCCCATTGCTCCACCTGTTACAATTGCAACCTTATCTTTTAATTTCATATTCAAATCACTCCTTTACTTTTTATGATTCGATTTTATCATTTAAATTATACATTTTCAATACCGGGATTTAGGGACGGTCCTAAAAATCCCTGTTTTTAGGGATTTTGGGACGGACCTTTAATTTTTTTAGAAATTGTTGCATTAACCTATATTCTAATTGTTTTCATCATTTAAGATAGTAATTTTATCATCTTTTTTTACCTGTTGTTCAATCTCTTTTGAACGATATGAATTTATTTTATATTCATTTTTATTATCAAATTTTATTGCTATGTATTTTGTATAGTTGTCTTTGCTAGGTTTTCCATATTCATTTATGATTATACTTGCTTTATATTTATTTAATGTGTCAAATGTATTCATGAATCCCATTCCTGTACCACCATTGTCTGCATGTGTTGTGCTTGGTACTTGTCCAAGATTAAGCAAAGTTTTTATTTCAAATTCTATTCCTGTGTCATAGATATATATGCTATAAAATCCATCTACTAATCCTAGTTTTACAAGGATACTTCTATTTATATTTTCAGAGTAGTTTATTGCTATTATTGCATTTTTGATATGGTCTGCCAGTAGGATTTCTAAATTTTCTTTTGCTATGAATTTGTTTACCATGTGATGTATGTTTCCATTTACTTGTAATTCGAAGTTTATTTTGTTCTTTTCACATTCTGATTGCATGTATTTTAACATGTCATCGATTTCTTCTATGTTGGTTTTTGTTAGTTCTATTGTTGTATCTTCATTTTGTATTTGTTTTGATATTTCTTTTATTCTATCTTTTATATCTATTTCTTCTGCTATTTCATTGTTTAGTAGTAGTTGGTTTAGTTTGTATTCTAATGCTTTTTGTTTGTGTGCTATTGAATGGCTTTTCTTACTGAAGTTTAGATTTTCTTTTTCTAATTCTGATATTTCTTGTTTTGCTTTTTCTAGCTCTTCTTTTGTTTCTTCTAGTTCTTTTTGTTGTAGTTTTTGCTTGTAGTATAGTTGCAATGATTTTTGTATTGTAATGAACATGATGATGGAGAATATGATTAAACTTACCATTAAAGATCTTGCACTAAACACTTCATAATTTGATAACAGTATAATGCTAAACAGAATTGTTATACTAACATTCAATATTAATATATCTATTGATTCATTTTTTAGATTTGCTTTTAAAAATGTAAATCCTTTACTAAATCTTTTTATTCTTAAAAATACAAGTACTAATATACTATATATCAGTATTATACTTATTAAACTTAAAAAATTATTATTTATATTTAGAATAACATTTGGAATAAAACTTATTAATATTGAAATAAAAAATAATATGTAATTTATACTTAATGAAATAGTAATATCTAATATTGAATATCCTACATTAATTCCATTAATTTTCGCCTCTATTAGTCCTAATATTATAATAAGAAAAGTCACATAATATGCAAAACCATATATATCTTTTATAACTTTACATGTTACAGCCAATAGTATTATTGTAAAAATCATAATAATATTACTCTTTTTAGTTGTTTGAATATTTATTATTTTTATTCCTACACAATATGTATAAATAATAACAAAAAATATTTTTATTATATCTACGATAATTCCAATATCTTTTAAACTTGTAATGTAATTCATTTTTATCCCTTCTGTTATTGTATTTTATATTATTATATATAATGTTACTTTTATAATCAATATTTTTTAACAAAATCTATAAAAGAAGGTACCTATGAATACCTTCTCAACTATAACTTTTAAGAATACTAATTTTATAACCATCTACTAACCCACATGCATAATGCATCAAACCATTCTAGCATCCATATCACCACCTTTTTCTTCGTTTCCTTTTTTTCTTGACAATAAAAAAATATCATTGTAAAAGCTGAAAACAGTGGGATTTTCTGATAGAAAAAAATGGTGAAATTTGGTGAAAAAAGTCAAAAAAATACCACAACATTAAATTTTAATTTAACATTGTGGTATTATGCTTTTTTAATTTAATTTTTTATATTTGTTTTATTGCTTTCTTTTTATAATGATATATCAACTGCATTGGTGTAGGCATTCCTCTATCTGAATCAATATGTCCTTGATAATATTGTTCTAAATCTTCATAAGGCATGCTGTTCCAAGCATGAGCGATTGCAGTTTGCATTCCATTCGTAATTGTAGTATCAGATTTATCATATTTATTTGCAATTTTTCTAATCACATTATCATCATGCCTATTATTACCATCATCATTTTCTATTAAATACATTATTGCATCATGTATGTATTCTCTTCCAACATACTTTGACGTTATTCCTATAAGTTCTAATTCATCATCTATAAAATCTGAAATTCTTTCTTTATTATCTTTCATTTCTTCTTTCAATGTCTCTATAGTTCTTTCTGGTTCAGCTTCTCTATATGTAATAAATCTATTAAATACATAATTGGCTGAATAATTTGCTTGACCTTTATATAGTATTACATCAACACCTTGTCTATGGAGAATATTGTATGTTCTTTTCGAATTTATATGTGTTGTTACAATTACTATTGGCTCATAATTCAAATTTAATTTCTTTAAATTCTTTATAAAATCTAAAGAATCTGTATTTCCAGTTGCACTATTATTTAATTCTAAATCTAATACTATTCCATCAGGACATTTTATTTTTGTCTCTCTTAATCCTTTTATGTCTGAATCTGTTATTTCTACTATTTCAATATCTTCTCTTGTCTTAGCACATTCAATAAAGTTATTGCAGTCTTCTAAATCATCTTCTATGATTAATATTTTCATGGGTTTAGTATCCATACGTTTCCTCCTTTACTCTAATTTTTATATTCATAATATACCATATTTCACCATAAAATACCATAATTCTACACTATATTTAACCATGTCTTTGTACGTCTTATATTATAAAATCAAATAGAATTCTTAGTTTGATTATAAAGGAGAGTTATTATGATGGAATCAAAAAGTAATTTAGAGAAATTGGAGCAAATCGAAAGAGGTAAAAGAATTAAACATATTAGAGAAAATGAATTACATATGAATAAAACTCAATTAGCTAAAGAAATTGGTGTTTCTAGTCAGTTTCTTGGATTAGTTGAGAATGGTAAAGGAAATTTAGTTTATAAGAGTATCAAAAAATTAAGAAATTTGAGTGGTCATTCTTCTGATTATATTTTATTTGGAATTGATGATAACTCAATTTCTAAAACAAAAAAAGTTCTGGAACAATATTCTGAAATAGAAATTAGTCAAGCTATGAAATTTCTTAATGATATAGCTGTTTTTATTAAAAATCAATAATTTATATTTCGCTTTTTATTATTACAACTGTTAAAAATATATTTACAGTTGTAATTTTTTGGTATTTTTTGTGTTTTTTGTATTATTTTGAATATATTGTATTGACTTTTTAATCCTTGTTTAGTAGAATATTTTTATAAATATATTATGTTCATAAGAATGGTGGTTTGAATGATTGCAAATTATATAATTTATTTTAATACTTTAACAAGAGTTGAACAAAGTAAACAATTATCTATCATTTTAGTTTTTTTACTTGTTTTATTAATTGTTGTTTCTCTTTTGGCTTTTTTAAAAATTAGATTTTCTGATGAAACTAAAGAAAATTTATTTCAAAAGTTTTTGAAAAAGCTTTAATTTTTTAAAAGTTTATTAAATTTCGCTTTTTCTATTTACAAATATTGGTAATTATGTTATATTAAAAACATTCTAATCAAAGTTTTTAGATTATTTTGATTTTAGTCAAAGTATTAATTTGATT
>CAMLUO010000034.1 GCA_946487895.1 uncultured Clostridium sp. | reverse complement strand
ATATAGAAAAAACAAGGATTGTAGAAGTTTTAACAGAAAAACTTTTTACAAAACCGAAGGAATGGAGGGGGAATAATTATGAAAGGGAAGAAATTAAGTTTATTAAAAGAAATTGGAAAAGTATGGATAGATAACTCTAAGGATTCAAAAGAAAAAATAATAAAAGATGAAAGAGTTATTATTGAAAATAATAAAATTATGGCAATTGCCTATAATATGCTAGTTTTTATTATTGTATTTGGTTTTATAATATTTGATACAATGAATGTAAAAATTAATACACATATTATGTTTGTAACAATAGGAATTGTTTCATATATAAGTTTAATACTATTGTGCAAAAAAAATGCCATTGAAGGGAATGAATATGCAGGTGCATTTTTCATTTGGAGCTTTTTCACTTTACCAGTATCAATATTGAATAGTGTTAGTGATTTTATATATAATATTGAAAATATAATAGTATCTATGATAGTTGGTTTAGTTGGAACTATTGTGTTAACAGTAGTTCTATATCAAATTGCAAACACGATTTATAAGAAAAATGTATAAGAGTACTTAGAATATAAAAACATTATAATAACTGATTTTGCCGTTATACAAAATATTTATTATAATGTTTTTATATTCAAATTCATTTCACAACTATATTATAAATTTTATTTTTAACATAGATTTCTTTTACAAGAGTTTTTCCATCTAATTTAGAATCAATTGCTTCATGAACTTTTTGCTTGATGACACTTTCATCTTCATTTAAAGGAATTTGAATAGTAGCTTTTAATTTACCATTAAACTGAATAGGTAAAGTAATTTCATCATTGATAGTCTTAGATTCGTCATAAGTTGGCCATTTTTCATAAGCTATTGTATCGTCATGACCTAAGATGCTCCACAATTCTTCAGTAATATGTGGTGCAATTGGATTTAGTAATTTTAAAAATCCTTCAGCATATTCTAATGGGAAAATTTCTTCCTTGTTAACATTGTTTATGAAAATCATCATTTGAGAAATAGCAGTGTTGAAATTCATAGTTTCATAATCATTTGTAACTTTTTTCACAGTAAAATGATAATCTTTTTCTAGATTTTTGTTTGAAGTATTTTGAATCTTTCCAGATTCTACATATAATCTCCAAACACGGTCTAAGAATTTCTTTGTACCTTCAATACCGTTTACATCCCAAGGCTTAACAGCATCTATTGGTCCCATGAACATTTCATATAATCTTAGGCTATCTGCACCATATTGTTTAACCATATCATCAGGATTGATAACATTTCCTTTTGATTTACTCATTTTTTCACCATTAGTACCTAAAATCATACCTTGATGGCGAAGTTTTGCAAATGGTTCTTTTACTGGTACAAGTCCTTTGTTGTATAAATAATTATTCCAAAATCTTGAATATAGTAAATGCCCAACAGCATGTTCAGGACCACCTACATATAAATCAACAGGCATCCAGTATTCAAGTAATTTTTTATTTGCGAATTCATCATTGTTTTTAGGGTCGATGTATCTTAAGAAATACCAACTAGAACCAGCAGAACCAGGCATTGTACTTGTTTCTCTTTTAGCTGGTTTTCCATCAAATGTAGTATTTACCCAATCTGTTGCTTTATCTAATGGTGATGCACCTGTTTTTGAAGGAGCATAATCTTCAAGTTCTGGTAGAACTAAAGGTAAATCATTATCTGCTAATGCTCTCATTTCATCATCTAAGTATACAATTGGAATTGGCTCTCCCCAATAACGTTGTCTTGCAAATATCCATTCACGTAGTTTATAATTAATCTTTTTCTTTCCAATTTTATTAGATTCAAGATATTCAATCATTTTTTGGATAGCTGTTTCTTTATCTAATCCATCAAGAAAATCAGAATTGATGTGTAATCCATCTTCAGTAAATGCTTCTTTTGAAATATCTCCACCTTCCAATACAGGGATTATTTCTATACCAAATTTACTTGCAAATTCATAATCTCTTTGGTCATGAGCAGGAACAGCCATAATTGCACCTGTTCCATAAGTAGAAAGTACATAATCAGAAATCCAAATAGGTATTTTCTTACCATTTACAGGGTTAATAGCATAACTTCCAGTAAATACACCTGTTTTTTCTTTATTTAATTCAGTTCTTTCTAAATCTGATTTACTAGCAGCTTCTTGTTTATATTTTTCAACTGCAGCTTTTTGTTCATCAGTTGTTATTTTATCTACTAAATCAAGTTCAGGAGCTAATACGCAATATGTAGCACCAAATAAAGTATCTGGTCTTGTAGTAAATACGGTAAATTCAGTGTTATCACAATCGGCAACCTTGAATATAACTTCTGAACCTTCAGATTTTCCAATCCAATTTCTTTGAATCTCTTTTGTTGATTCAGGCCAATCAATATCATCTAATCCATCTAATAAGATTTCTGCATATTGAGGAATATCTAAAACCCATTGTTTCATATTTTTACGAACAACAGGGAAATCTCCTCTTTCGCTTCTACCATTAATAACTTCATCATTTGAAAGTACGCAACCTAAACCTTCACACCAGTTTACTGGCATTTCAACAAGTTTTGCTAAACCGTCATTATATAATTGTTTAAAAATCCATTGAGTCCATTTGTAAAAATCTGGGTCACACGTAGAAATTTCTTTATCCCAGTCAAAAGAAAATCCTAGCATTTTTAATTGTCTCTTAAAGGTAGCAATATTTGCCTTTGTAAATTCTGCTGGATGGTTTCCTGTTTTTATTGCATATTGTTCTGCAGGTAAACCAAAAGCATCCCATCCCATTGGATGTAAAACATTACATCCTTGCATTCTTCTCATTCTAGACATTATATCTGTTGCAGTATATCCTTCTGGGTGACCAACATGTAGTCCTTGTCCTGATGGATATGGAAACATATCTAGTGCATAAAATTTTGGTTTTGAAAAATCCCATACGTCAGTATAAAAAGTTTTATGCTCGTCCCAATAGTTTTGCCATTTTTTTTCAATTTCTGTAAAATTGTAGCCCATATTAAAGCCCCTTTCATATTTTTTATTTTTGAATTCTTATTATATGAGTTGTATTATATAACAAAAAAGCTAGAGTTTCAATAGATATGGGCAAAAATCAAGCAAATGATATATTTAAACACCTTTATGTAATTCACATTCAAGAAATAGTAGAAAAGTAATGTTTTAAAAGTGATGAGAAATGTCGAATTTTGCGATGAAAAATTATAGAAATTATTAAAAATTTCTTGAAAATCATGGAAAAATGTGGTAATATAAGCTTACAAACTTTAAAGTTTTAATTCTTGAAATTTAATTCTAAATTTTCCCAAAAATTAAAAAGTTAAAAAAACAAAGAAAAAAGCAGAAATCTTGAGAAATTGTAATTTAATTGACATATTTACTATAAAATTAAAATTGATTTTATAGTGCTATTGCATTATAATAAAGGAGGAATGAAATTGGAATATTATACAAGTGATGATTATGATGATTTAGTTAAATATGTACGTAGCAAGTTATATAATTTACGTGATGTAAGTAAAGAATATAAACTAGATAATATGGAAGACAATAATAAGCATCATAAGCATGATAAATTATTTAGAAAAATATTAAATGATAAAAATGAAGTAGCTAAATTGATAAAAGATGAATTAGAACCAGAAGAAGAAATTAGAGCGGAAAATTTAGAACAATACGAAACTAAGTATATTACAAGTAGGTATGAAGAAAGAGTGGCAGATGTAGTTTATAAATTAAAAGATAAAGAGGTATTTTTCTTGATAGAACATCAAACAAAAGTAGATACAAATATGATGATTAGAATATTGGAATATACTTTAGGAATATTACGTTCAAGAAGGATTGCAAAGGGAAAAGATGTGAAAGTAAGAGTAATACCAATAGTAATATATGCAGGAGTTCCAAAATGGACGGCAAAAACAGCATTTGAGGATATGCAAGAAGAATTTAAACATCGAAAAGGTAGTAGTTCAATATTTAGATATAATTTAGTCGATATACGTGACGTAGAAGAGGCAATAGAGATAGGGACTGCACTAGCAAGAATTTCAGTAATTGAGAGAGTAAATAGTACTGAAGGAATAATTGAAACTATAAGGAAATTTGCAAAAGTAATAAAAGATAAGGGTGAAAGAAAAGAGTTTGCAGAAGAAGTAAAATATTTATTGAGTGATAAATTAACTAAAGAAGAAATAAATAAGATTGAAGATATGTTGATAGAAAAGGAAGGTGATGATGGTATGTTACATGCACAAATGGTAATAAGAAGAGATTTTGAAAATGTTAGAAAAAAAGCAATAGAAGAAGGCATGAAAGAAGGAAGACAAAAAGGGATGAAAGAAGGAAGGCAAAAAGGAATGCTAGATGTAGCTAAAAAAATGCTAGCTGAAAATTTTGATATTGATTTAATATCAAAATTAACAGGACTAAAGAAAGAGCAATTTATGAAGTAGATATAACAAGAAAATTTAGTATAGTTTTATATAAAAAGTAGCAAGATTTCTTGCTCTTTTTGTGATGGATGTTTTTTCTTGAAATAAAGATAAAAAAATGATAGAATTCATTTTGAGGTGAAAAACATGATAGATATTTTAAAAGCAAAAAAAGAATTTGCCGAATATGTTAAAAATTATGAAATAAAAAATGATAAAATAAGACTAAAAGTTGAGCATATAGAAAGAGTATCTCAAGTGGCTAAAAAATTAGCGACAAAATTAGAGTTAGAAGATGAAGATATAAAATTAGCAGAATTAATAGGTTTACTTCATGATATTGGTAGATTTGAACAATTAAAAAGATATAATACTTATATAGATAGAAACAGTATAAATCATGGAGAATTTGGTGTACATTTGTTGTTCAATAATAAAGATGGAATTATTAGAAGATTTATAGAAGATAAGCAATATGATGAAATTATAAAAAAAGCAGTATTAAATCATAATAAAAATACAGCAGATATTCCAGAAGATTTAACACCTAGAGAGTTATTACACACAAAAGTAATAAGAGATAGTGATAAAATTGATATATTAAATTTATTAACATTTGAGGATAAAGAAACAGCTTGGGAAAAAGCTGATTTATCAGATGATATTATTAGTAATGAAATATATAAAGAATTTATGGAGCAAAAAAGAATAAATTATGAACATAGAAAGTCAAGTGCTGATGTTCTTGTTGGACATTTTGCATATGCATTTGATTTTAATTTCCCAGAAAGTTTGGAATTAGTTAAAGAAAAGAACTATTTTGAAAAAATATATAATAGATTTGAATTTAATAATATAGATACAATGGAGAAATATAAAAAGATATATAAAAAAGTAGTAGAATATATCGAAAAGGCAGTACAAAAGAAACAGATATAGATGTAAAATATGAAAGGAACAAATGCAATGATAGACTTATTAAATGCAAAAAAGGAATTTAAAAAATATATAGGCAATTATAATTTAGCTAACTCTGAAATTGAAAGAAAAGTAGGACATAGTTATAGAGTAGCTGAAATAAGTGGAGAAATAGCCAGGAGTTTAAATTTGACTGATGAAGAGATAGAACTTGCAACTTTGATTGGACTTTTGCATGATATTGGAAGATTCGAACAGCAAACTAGATATGGAACATATAATGATATGTGCAGTATAGACCATGGAAAATTAGGTGTAGAGATTTTAAAAAAGGATGCTTATATAAGAAACTATATAAAAGATGATAAATATGATAATATAATTAAAACTTCAATTTATAATCACAACAAATATGAAATAGAAGAAGGCTTAGATGAGAAAACTTTAATCTTTTGTAAAATAATAAGAGACAGTGATAAATTGGATATCATGTATGAAGCAATAGAAATATTTTGGGAAGAAAATCTTAAAGTTACTGATGATATTACGAAGAAAATTTTAAAAGATTTTAAAGATGGAAAACAAATATTAAATCAAGATAAAGAGACACAATTAGATGGTGTAGTTTCAATAATTTCATTTATCTTTGATATTTATTATAAAGAAAGTTTTAAAATGATAAAAGAAAATGAATATATAAACAAAATTATGAACAAATTTGAAATAGAAGATGATGATGTAAAAGAGCAATTTGAAGAAGTTCGAAGTATAGCAAATAATTACGTTGAAGATAGA
This sequence comes from uncultured Clostridium sp., assembly GCA_946487895.1. Classification (GTDB taxonomy): domain Bacteria; phylum Bacillota; class Clostridia; order TANB77; family CAG-508; genus CAG-269. The sequence continues at coordinate 7,696 of CAMLUO010000034.1, read as the reverse complement.
ATAAAAAATATGAAATGAAGGTATGACAGTATATGGGCAAAAGTTTATTAATTACAGAAAAGCCGTCTGTTGCAATGGAATTTGCAAAGGCATTAAAAATTATAACAAATAGAAAAAATGGATATCTGGAGTCAGATAAGTGGATAATAACATGGTGTGTAGGACATTTAGTAACAATGAGCTATCCAGAAAAATATGATGAAAAATTAAAATTTTGGAGATTAGACACATTACCATTTATACCAGATGAGTGGAAGTATGAAATAATTCCAAATGTTGCTAATCAATTTAATATAGTAAAAGAATTAATGCAAAGAGAAGATATTGATGAAATATACAATGCTGGTGACTCTGGACGTGAAGGAGAATACATACAAAGACTTGTTTTTATGATGGCAAAGCCAAATCCAAAAGCAAAGATGAAAAGGGTTTGGATAGATTCACAAACAGAAGAAGAAATATTAAGAGGAATTAGAGAAGCAAAACCACTATCTGAATATGATAGCTTATCAGATAGTGCATATTTGAGAGCAAAAGAAGACTATTTAATTGGAATTAATTTTTCAAGATTACTTTCAATTATCTATGGAAGAAGACTAGCACAAAGTTTGCAAGAAGATAAGGCATCGATTTCAGTTGGTAGAGTTATGACTTGTGTTTTAGGAATGATAGTTTCTAGAGAAAGAGAAATAAGAAACTTTGTGAAAACAAAATATTATAAAATAGTTGGAGAATTTGGAGAAAGTGATTCATCTTTTAAAGCAGAATGGAAAGTAAATGAAAAATCAAAATATTTTGAATCTCCAAAACTATATAATGAAACTGGATTTAAAAAAGAAGCTGATAGTAAAGAATTCATATCGTTATTAGCAGGAAAAAATGCAGTAATAAGCAGTTTGAAAAAATCAAAACAAAAAGAAAATCCACCGTTGTTATTCAACCTAGCAGAAATACAAAATGAATGTACAAAAAGATTTAAAATAAAACCAGATGAAACATTAGATGTTATACAAAATTTGTATGAAAAAAAATTAGTAACATATCCAAGAACAGATGCAAGAGTCCTTTCGACTGCTGTTGCAAAAGAAATAACAAAGAACCTAAATGGAATTGCAAGAGGTATGAAAGATGAAGAAATTCAAGGATATATAAAGAAAATGGTTGATGAAAAATATTCAACAAATATTTTAAAAACAAAGTATGTTAATGATAGTAAAATAACTGACCATTATGCAATAATACCAACAGGGCAAGGCTATGAGAACTTCAACCAATTACCAGATTTACAAAAACAGATATATAAAGTAATAGTAAAAAGATTTTTAGCAATTTTTTATCCACCTGCAGAATATAGTAAAGTGCAAGTAACAGTAGATATTGAAATGGATGAAGAAAAGAAAAATATCGAAAACTTTTATGCAAGTGGGAAAGTATGTATAAATCAAGGGTATTTAGAAATTTTAAAGCCACAAAACAAAAATTCCACAGCAAATGAAAAAAATGTGGACAAAGAAGAAGAAAATAGTAGTTTAGAAATATTAAAGAAATTAAAAAAAGGTCAGAAAATAGAGATACAAAACTTTGAAATAAAAGAAGCGGAAACATCTCCACCAAGTAGATACAATTCAGGTTCACTTATTCTTGCTATGGAAAATGCAGGGAAATTAATTGAAGATGAAGAATTAAGAGAACAAATAAAAGGTGCAGGAATTGGAACAAGTGCAACAAGAGGTGGAATTATAGAAAAACTAGAAAAAATTAGATATATTGAAATAAACAAAAAAACACAAATAGTAACACCTACTAATAAAGGCGAAAAGATTTATGATATTGTAAAGTTATCTATGCCAGACATGTTGAACCCTAAACTTACTGCTAGTTGGGAAAAAGGCTTAGATATGGTGGCTAAAAAGGAAATTGAGCCAGAGGAATTTATGACAAAATTGAAAAAATATATAAATTCTAAATTTGACAAGTTAGTTGTAAAAATGTAATAGTAAAAGCACTCTAAAGAAAGTAATTAACTATTCTTAAGAGTGCTTTTACAGGCTAATCACGTAAGTAGAGGAGAAAATTGTCTCCATTTATGTTACATTTTCTTAAAAATGCAACAAATGAATTTAAAGTTGTAAAACTTTGCTCGTTCTCCCCTATTACTCGAGCATAAACTTTTTCCCCTTCAAAAAGCATATCTGTTGCTTCATTGACAGATAGCTCTAAACCACCATCAGGAACTTTAAAATTTTTAATTTCATCCTGTTCATAACCATAGAACTGGCATTTTTGAACAGAAGAAAGTTCTGAAAAGTTTTTGAGTTCCTGTTCAGATTTCACAGGTTTTAATAAATCCCGTGAAATTTCACACTTTGGAAAAAGTCCATGCTTGAGTTGGCTTAAAGCCTCATCTACCGTAATTTTTTTCATAGTATTTTCCTCCACTTTTTGGAAAACAATGAACTTGTGACAAAAAGATTATACAACATTTTACATAAAATGTCAACAAATCAATTTAAATTACAAATTTTAAATTAAAGAATATTCATGTTTTTATCGTAAAAAAGAAAGGAGAGAGAAAGTTCTCTCTCCGAATGGCTATTTTGCATATGGGCAATATACTGCTCCGCCATGTCCATTTACGCAGTTGTTAGCAATCTGGCCATATTCTTTCAATACTGCTTCCTGCGTTTTTGCCTGACTGTCCGGATTCCAGTGTTTACCTTTGCATTGTTCACAAATTAAAGATTTAGATTTTAAGTTGATTGCCATTTCTTTCCTTTCTGCCTTCTTTTTTAGAAGGACTTTCATACTGTTTGAATTTTACAAGTTACAATTATATTATAACACTCTTAACATAAAAAGTCAAAAAAATGTTTGATATACTCTTTATATTTCCAAAAAAATGTGATAAAATATAAAACAAAACAAATGATATATTTATATATTTTTCCGTAATCCCCATTCAAGAAAATGTAATTCACATACGTTCAAACATTTTCTAGAAAGGTCCCCCCAATATACTTCAAAATATATAAATATATCATTTGTTAGAAATACAGAATAGACTAAGGGGAAGCTAGATGAATACCATATTAGGAGAAATAGGGAAAACACAAAAATTCATAGACTTAAACAACCAAATAGAGAACAAAAAAAGTCCAATACAAATATTGGGCTTAACTGACGTGGGAATGTTACAAATAATAGGTGGAATAAATGAATTCGATAAAAAGCCAATTTGTATAATAACATATAATGAAATACAAGCAAAAAAAATATATGAAGATATCAAATATTTCACGGATAAAGTAGTATTATTTCCAAAAAAAGAAATAGTTACATATGACTATATCGCAGAAAGTAAAGACTTGCCATATGAAAGAATAGAAACATTAGATAAAATCATATCAAAGAAAAACTTAATAGTTGTTACAACAATTGAAGCAGTTATTCAAAATATTCCAGCTAAGGAAACCTTGTATAAAAATGAAATTGAATTCAAAATTGGTGAAACATATAATTTAGAAGAAATAAAGCAAAGACTAGTTAAGTTAGGATATTCAAGATATGGCTTAATCGAAGGAAAAGGACAATTTAGTGTTAGAGGTGGAATATTAGATATTTCGGTAACAGAAAATGTTGGTGTAAGAGTTGAATTTTGGGGAGATGAAGTTGATTCAATTAGAAACTTTAATATAACCAGCCAAAGGTCAATAAACACTTTAGAAAAAGCAAAAATATATCCAGCTCATGAATATATTTTAGAAAAACAAATTGATGAAATATGCAAAAAAATTAGAAATTTAGAAGGAAAAGAATATCCAAAAGAAATATTAGAGGAAGATATAGAACAAATAAAAGCAGGAAACTATATCAGCAAAATTGATAAATATTTTAATTGCTTTTATGAAAATCAAGCCACAATACTAGAGTATTTAAATAAAAACTATTGTGTTATATTAGATGAAAAAAGAAAAATAGAACAAAGAGCGAAAAATATAATAAATGATAATGAAAATCTAATAAAAGCGTTAGTAGAAAAAGAAAAAATCGTGCCACAAGCATTAGAGAGTTTAAATAGTTATGAAGATATTGAGCAAAAACTAGAAGAAAAACAAGTAATATACTTAGAAAAAGAAGATAATGAAAATGTATCAAATATTGAGAAATATAAATTTGATTATAAAGAAATAAACTATTACAGAAGCGAAATAGAGCAATTTATCAAAGATATAAAAACATGGATAAGTTTAAAAAAGAAAATATATGTATTAGTTGATACAAAAGAAAAAGCTAAGAAACTTCAAAAATTGTTAGAACAAGAAGAAATAATATGCAAATATGAAGAAAAACTAAACCAAACAATAATAGTAAAAAATGTAGAAAGTATAGTAACAATAAGTTTGGGAAAACTATCTGCAGGATTTGAAAATGCAGATACTAATCAAATAGTGATTTCAGCAAATGAATTAATAGATGGAGAAAAGAGAAAAAGAAAAGTAACACATCAAGCCTTCAAAGAAGGAGAAAAAGTAGTATTTGCAGACCTAAAAGTTGGAGATTATGTAGTACACAGAACTTATGGTATTGGGATATATATTGGTGTAAATACAATAAAAGCGGATAATACAATAAAAGATTATATCAAAATAAAATATCAAAATGATGATATTTTGTATGTTCCAACAAACCAAATGGATTCAATTAGAAAATACATTGGTGGAGACAAAATAAATCCTAAATTAAATAGATTAGGAAGCAAAGACTGGGAAAATACTAAAGCAAGAGTAAAGAAAAATTTAAGAGAAATAGCGAGAGAATTAATAGAGCTATATGCAAAAAGAGAAAAATCACAAGGATTTAGCTTTAGTAAAGACACAGAATGGCAAAATGAATTTGAAGCAAAATTTCCATATCAAGAAACAGATGACCAATTAAGATGTATAGAAGAAGTAAAAAAAGATATGGAAAGTCCTAGACCAATGGATAGACTTTTATGTGGTGATGTTGGATATGGTAAAACAGAAGTAGCAATAAGGGCAGCATTTAAAGCAGTAATGGACCAAAAACAAGTAGCATATTTAGCACCAACAACAGTTTTAGCAGACCAACAATATCAAGAATTTAAAGAAAGAATGAAAGACTATCCAATTAGAGTAGAGATTCTAAATAGATTTAAAACTAAGAAATATCAAGATGAGGTTGTAAAAAAACTAAAATTAGGAGAAGTTGATATTGTTATTGGAACACATAGAATATTAAGTAAAGATGTTGAATTTAAAGACATAGGATTATTAATAATAGATGAAGAGCATCGTTTTGGAGTAAAAGATAAAGAAAAGATAAAACAATATAAAACGAATGTAGATGTATTAACAATGACAGCAACTCCAATTCCAAGAACATTGCACATGTCGATTGTGGGAATAAGAGATATGTCAGTAATATATGAGCCACCACAAAATAGGAAACCAGTTCAAACTTATGTATTAGAATATGACCAAGAAGTAATAAGAGAAGCTATAACAAAAGAACTAGAAAGAGGTGGACAGGTATTTTATTTATATAACAATGTACAGGGAATAGAGAAAAAGGCAATAGACATATCAAACTTAGTACCAGAAGCAAATGTAACATATGCACATGGACAAATGACAGGAACTAGAATTGAAGAAATAATGAAAGAATTTATAGAAGGAAAGAGTAATGTGCTAGTGTGTACAACAATATTAGAATCAGGAATAGATATACCTAATGCAAACACAATAATAGTTGAAAATGCAGACAGAATGGGATTAGCACAATTGTATCAAATACGAGGAAGAGTTGGAAGAAGTGATAGGCAAGCATATGCATATATAACATATAAAAGGGATAAACTATTATCAGAAATTGCAGATAAAAGGTTAAAAGCAATAAAAGAATTCACAGAATTCGGTTCAGGATTTAAAATTGCCATGAGAGACTTAGAAATACGTGGAGCTGGAAGTTTGCTTGGAGAAATACAATCAGGGCATCTAGAACAAGTTGGATATGACACATATTGTAACTTATTAGATGAAGTAATAAAAGAAATGAAAGGAATAGAAGTAAAACCAGAAGTAGATATACAAATAGACTTAAATGTAACAAGCTATATTCCAGAAACATATATTGAAGACTCAAACCAAAAAATTGAAGTATATCAAAATATTGCACTATGTAAAAATGAAGAAGATGTACAAAATGTAATTGATGAAATAATAGATAGATTTGGAAATATGCCAGAAGAACTAGAAAACCTAATAGACATTGCACGTATTAAATATCTAGCAAAAGACTTAAATATTAGCAAAATAATGAGCAAAAAAACAGCAGTTGTATTTACATTTGAATCAAGTAAAATGGAAATAGATATAAATAATTTAATAAAAAAATACGGCAACAGAATCAAATTCTCAGCAGGAATAAAACCAATGATTACTTTAGAAATCGGAACAGATAATGAAAGACAAATTTTAAACGATACAACAGAATTTTTGAAGGGATTTGGGGACGTTCTTTCAGTCCCTGCTAGTGGGATTGAGGGACGGTCCTAAAAATCCCTAAAAACAGGGACTAGGGGACGGACCTTAAAATTTATATAAAAAATGGAGGCATTTATGCAAGTAATATCAAGTAAAGAAAATGAATTGATTAAGCATATAAAAAAATTAAAAGACAAAAAAGAAAGAGATATAAGTGGAGAATACTTAATAGAAGGAGTAAAACTTATAAAAGAAGCAATACAAGAAAAAGCTAAAATAAAACAAATAATAGTATGTGATGAATGTGAAAGAACAGAAACAATTTCACAAGATTTAATGTATGAAATAGCAAAATATGATTGTATATATGTAACTAAAAAAATATTTGAATATATAACTGAAGTAAAAACACCTCAAGGAATATTAGCAATAATTGAAAAAGAAAGTAATGAACAAAATATAGATTATAATCAAGAAATAATTGTTGCATTAGATGGAATACAAGACCCAGGAAATCTAGGAACAATTCTTAGAACTGTTGATAGTGTTGGACTAACACAAATCCTAGTATCAAAAGATACAGCAGATTGCTATAATCCAAAAGTAGTACGTTCAACAATGGGAGCAATTTTTAGAGTAAAAGTAATAGAATGTGAAGATTTAGAAAAAACTTTAAAAGAAATTAAGAAACATAAATTTAGTATTGTAATTACATCATTACAAACAGAAAATAGTATTTATGATGTAGAATATAAAAAAGATGTAATTGTAATAGGAAATGAAGCAAATGGTGTTTCAGAAAAAATACAAAATTTGGCAGACAAAAAGGTAAAAATCCCAATGCTTGGAAAGACAGAAAGTTTAAATGCATCAGTTGCAACAGGGATAATATTATATGAATATGTGAGACAGTTGGGGACGGGTCAAAACGTTTCAAAATGATATCAAAAGGGACAGACCTAAAATATTTTAGAAAAACTACTTGTCAAAATAAAAAACTAATGTTATTATAGTATCATAATAAAGCTTTATTAGAAATGAGAAATAAAAGTAAAAAAACATTTCAAGAGGCGTAGACACTTGAAATGAACAACATAAAATATGCATGAAGTGTATGGTTTATGTTGTGCTCGAAATAAAAATCGGGTGCTCGAAATAAAAATCGGGTGCTCGAAATAAAAATCGGGTGCTCG
>CAMLUO010000033.1 GCA_946487895.1 uncultured Clostridium sp. | reverse complement strand
AATTAAAGGTATATCTATGTTATGTAGATATACCCACACAATATAAAAAATAACCGTAAATAATTGACTTATTCAAATATCCGTTTTATTTAAATATTAACTTTTTTGATTTACTACTTATTTTTATTTTAATAAATTACCCCATTTTGCTTTTTATACTCTTCAAAAGTCTTTAAACACTCATCCCTATCCATTTCTTTTAATTGTATTAAATCTTTGTTATTACCTTTCAAATACTCATAAATCATATCATCTCTAAAACCAATCTCTCCTGCATCTTTTTTAGTACATCCAAAATATACTTTTTTGATATTTGACCAAATAATTGCAGATAAACACATTGGGCATGGTTCACAAGATGTATATAATATGTATTCTGATAAATCATAAGTATTTAATTTTTTGCACGCTTCTCTAATTGCTACAATCTCTGCATGAGCAGTTGGGTCATTATTTTTAAATACTTTATTATTTCCATTTGCAATTATATTTCCTTCTTTATCTGTTATTACTGCACCAAATGGACCTCCTTCATTATTTTTTATCCCTTTTTCTGCGTTTTGTTTTGCTAATTCCATGTATTTATCCATCAAAATCTCCTCCTTTATTTTGGTTAGTTTCGATTTTATCATATATTTTTATTTTTTTCCATATATTTATATTGGTGAAGAGTATGTTTATTAAGTCTTTTAAAATAAATAAAAAAGTTATGATTTTTGCTATTATTATAATATTAGTTATTATTTTATCAGTAGTTGTTTTTTATTCTTTTGCAAATGACGAAGTTGATTCTAATGAAACTTCTTCTGAAAAAGATTATATAAAATGGGTAGATTTTAATGTTACTGCTGAAGCTATGAAATTAACTTCTAAATTGGATATTGAATCACATAATAGTGATGCAGAAGTTGAGTACAATTGGATTGAGCTTTTAGCCTATTTAGCCGCACAAAATGGTGGTAATTTCAAGAGTTTCAAAAAATCTGATTTGGATAATCTTGTTGCAAAACTAGATAGCGGAGAGCAAATGTCTGATTTGACAAGCAGCATGAAATTTTACGATTATTACTATGAAGCATACAGTGCTGTTTTATCTGGTTTTATTGGTAATTATTCTATTGAAGTTGATAATGAAGATACTTCACGGTGTTAAAGGTGAAAAGATTATGGAAGAAAGATATGGTCTAAAAGCATTTTTGCCTATTGCCAAAAACTATTCTTTCAGTCATTATGACGATTTTGGTAATTCTCGTTCATATGGTTTTAAAAGAGTGCATCTGGGAAATGATTTAATGGGAAGTATCGGAACTCCTATTGTTGCTGTTGAGTCTGGAGTTATTGAGCATTTAGGTTGGAATCAATATGGCGGTTGGAGAATTGGTATACGTAGTTTTGATGGTAAGCGTTATTACTATTATGCACATTTGCGTAAAAATCATCCATATGCTGAAGGTATTGAAGAAGGAATGACTGTTAAGGCTGGAGATGTTATTGGTTATTTAGGTATGACGGGTTATAGTACAAAAGAAAATGTGAATAATATTAATGTTCCTCACTTACATTTTGGTATGCAATTAATTTTTGACGAATCTCAAGTTGATAGTCCTAATGAAATTTGGATAGATGTTTATCAAATTATTGAATTTCTAATGCAAAATCGTTCTGAAGTTTATCAGTCAAATACTGAAACTAAAGACTATTCAAGAAAATATGAATTTATGGAAGAGGGTTTTGAGGGACGGAACTTAGATGCACTTATCCAAGTGTTATTTTTATTGTTTTTTGTGTTTTTCCTCTTGTGACACTTAGTGTAACTTCATCTTTAGGCTTTTTTGTGTAAATATATTTTCGCAAATCATTCATCGTATTTAATTCAACATCATCAATTTTAGTAATAATATCTCCTTCTTTTAGTTCGGTGTTATCTGCTGGACCATTTTTAGTAATTTGTGCAACATATATTCCTTTTTCAAAATTCAAACTTTTATTTAAATATGGTATTACTTCTTTATCATAGGCATATATTCCTATTTGCGCTTCTTCAAAAGTTCCTGTATTTTTAAAACTTTCAATTATTGGTTTTACAATATCTATTGGAATTGCAAAGCCTATTCCTTCTGCTGATGTTATCTTTACTGTATTTATTCCTATCACTTCTCCATTTGGTGTAATTAATGGTCCTCCGCTATTTCCTGGATTTATTGTAGCATCTGTTTGAATTAAATCTGTCATATATGAGGATTGGTCGTTTTCTTCTATTTTTATTGTTCTATTTTTTGCACTTATAATTCCTGAAGTTACTGTTCTTCTGAATTCATATCCTATTGGATTTCCTATTGCATATACACTTTCTCCTACTCTTACATCTTCTGAATTTCCCAACGTTACCGCTTCTAAATTTTTTGCATTTATTTTTGTAATCGATAGGTCTATACTTGAATCGCTCCACATTACTGTTCCATCATAAGTATTTCCATTTTCTAATGTTACATAGCATTTACTATATTTTGCTCCTGTAACATGTTCATTACTTAATATATATCCATCACTTGATACAATAACTCCTGTTCCTAATCCTAAATCGTTTTCTGAATTTGATGAAAATATACTACTTCCTGTATTTTTTAGTTTTGATATTCCTACTACTTTTCTTGTTGTTTCTTCTAACATATCTGATATTGTTTGGCTTTTTTCTTCTTCACTTTCCACAGTTTGTTCTTCTATTGTGGATTCTGTTCTCGTAGCTTCATAGTTACTTGGTGTAACTTCTATATTTTGATATGTTATATATAAATAAAATGCAAAAATCCATAAAAGTATTAGAATTATGCTTGTTATAGTTACTTTCTTTTTTATGGATTTTTTTGTGTATTTTTTTCTCTTTTTCAAATTGGCCACCTCAAAAATAGTATTTACTATTTTTGTTGAATCAATTCAATAAATTTTAAATATTTTATTTCACTTTTTGCAATTCTTTATATCTTTTAACTTTTTGTGTTGTAGTTTTTTCTAACTCTTCAGTTGTAATCTCAATTTTCTTAATATGTTTAAATAGTGGCAAATCTTTATTTATTTCTTTAACTTGTTTCCAAATTTCTTCTTTATATTCATCTTCTGACTTTTCACCAAAAGCATCTTTAATTGCGTCTGCATCATAAACAATTTTTGCACATAACATTGTATCTGTTTTACTTTGTTCTCTTTGATATACTAAGCTTTCTTTTACATATGGCAATTTATTTATTAATGCTTCTATTTCTTGTGGATAAACATTTTCTCCATTTCTTAAAACTATTACGTCTTTCTTTCTTCCAGTTATGTATAAAAAGCCATCTTCATCTAAATATCCGTAATCTCCTGTTGAAAACCATCCATCTTTTAATACTTCTTTTGTTGCTTTTTCATTATTGTAATATCCAAGCATTACACTTGGTCCTTTTACTGTAATTTCCCCTATTCCATCTTTATCTGGATTGTCAATTCTACATTCTAAGTTTTCTAGTACAAGCCCTATTGAGCCTGGTCTTTTCTTTTTATCTGTTTCTGCTGATATTACTGGTGATGTTTCTGTTAATCCATATCCTTGTACTTGTTCTATTCCTAAATTGTTATATCCGATTATTGTGTCTTTATTCATTGGTGCTGCACCATAAAATACTACTCTTAGGTGTCCACCAAAATTGTCTAAGATTTCTTTAAATACTATTTTTCTTATATCTATATGGCATTTTAATAAGCCATTTGATATTTTTACCATTTTATTGATTAATTCTGTTTTTCCTTTTTCCTTAATTGCTTTTTGGATTTTTTTATACATGGTTTCTAATACTAGTGGAACTGCTACAAATACTGATACTTGGAAGTCTTTTAGGTTTTGTTGTATATATCTTAAACCTTCGCAAAAAGCTACTGTTGCTCCGCTATATGTACCATATAAAAATGTTATTGTACATTCAAAGGTGTGGTGAATTGGTAAAAATGATAATAATGTGTCTGTTCTATAGATTTTTACATATTTATTGATTGCTACGATATTTGAAGCGATATTATTTTGTGATAACATTACTGCTTTTGGCTCATTTGTAGTTCCTGATGTAAATAGCATTATTGACATTTTATATGAATCAATTTTTACATCCTCATATCTATTATCACCTTTTTCTAACATTTCTTTTCCATTTTCTAGAACTTTATCATATGAAAGAACCTCTTTTTTTCCTTTAGAGTCCATGCAAACTAAATTTTTTAGATTACAACCTTTTTCGATTATTTCATCAATTGCTTTTTGATATTTTTTTTCATAAACAATTGTGTCTACTTCGCTTCTTTTGATTAAATTTCCGATTTCAATATCTGTTAGTGCTTTATCTAGTGGCACAATAACTTTTCCTGCTGTTGTGGTTGCAAGATATGTAGTACACCATTTGTAACTATTATTTCCTATTACTGCTACTCTTTTTACTTTCATGTCAATTAAAGCTGTCCCTAAGGCTTTAATGTCTTTTACATATTGTTCATATGTAATTTCTTTAATCTCATTATTTTCTTTATATTTAAAGGCTATTGACTTTCCAAAACTTTCAAACCTTGTAATAAAGTCTTTAAAATTTTCTACTTCTGTTGTCATTTTTTTTAATTTTTTCACTTCTTCTTTAGGATTCTTGATGTCTTCTTCTTTTTTAGATATGTTGTTTTTCATTTAACACCATTCCCTTCTCTTTTTATTGTAAAGATTTCAATCATTAACTTTATATTATTTATTTAATTGGTATTAATCTGTACAATCACTTTTTTCTGTATTTTATAACAAATTTATTAATATTTCAACAGTTTTTATTAAAACATTAATTATGTTGTTACTAGAAGATAATAATCTGTAAATTGTAAGACTTTAAAACTATGAAAAGTAACATTTTTTAACATTTTTCTTGATTTTTTTGCAATAAACCTTTATAATTTTGATAGAATTTACTAAAATTTAATCAAAAGGTGATAAGGATGTCTTTAAATAGTTTTAAATTAACAGAGCCACAAAAGGCAATTTTAAGTACAGAGCAATTCTTTTCAAATACTAGTATAAACAATATCTCTGGAAGAGTTGTTATAAATTCAAAAATTGATGTTGAGCTTCTTGAAAAATCAATTAATATATTTGTACATAGGAATAAAAATATTAGATATCAACTTAATCAAAATAATGATATAATTACTCAATATGAAAAGGATTATGAACCTTTCTCAATTGATTATGTTTTTTTGACCCCTGAAAATAAAGAAGAGGTATTTAATTCAATTTCTAGGAGAGTTTTTCCTTTATTCAATTCTCCTTCATACTATTTTTCAATCTATGAAACATCTGATAATATAGGTGGTTTCTTCGTTTGTGTACATCACATGATTTGTGATGCTTGGTCAATGAGTATCTTGGTTAATTCTATTATCTCTATTTACTCTAAACTTTTAAAAAATGAAAAAATAGACTTTTCTTGTGATTATGATTATTCAGATTTTGTTAAACAAGAAGAAAACTATGTGTCTAGTAATAGATTTGAAAAAGATAAAGAATTTTGGAATACTCTTTTTGATAAAAATATATTTGATGATTCGTTTTCTGCTAATTTGAATACTACTTCTGCCATTTCTTTTGAAGCAAGTAGAGCTGAATTTAAATTGTCAAAAGTTCTTACTCAAAAAATTATTCATTTTTGTAAAGAACTAAAAACGTCTCCTTTTACTTTTATTTTATTTTTAATGGGGATTTATGAAGGAAAGATTAAACAAACAGATAGTGTGGTTTTATCTTCACCAATATTGAATAGAAGTTCAATGAAAGAAAAAGAAACTTTTGGACTTTTTGTAAATAATATGTTATATAAATTGGATATTGATTTTAATACTTCTTTTTATGATTGTATACAAGCACTTAATAAATGTCAATTTTCTTATTTAAGACATCAAAAATATCCTTCTCAAACTTTGGTTGAGGATATAAAAAATAGATTTGGTATTAAAGAAAATATATATAATACTTCTGTATCTTATCAAAATGCCAGAATGAATCATTCTACAGACAATATTAGTTATTCTACAGAGTGGTTCTTTAATGGTTATTCTTCAATTCCTCTTGTATTACATATATACGATATGGATGATACAGATAATTTTTCTTTTATTTATGATTATCAAAATTGCTTTTTTGATAATTCGCAGATTAAAGATATTCATAATAGAATTATACATATTTGTGAACAAGTAATGGAAAATAAAGATATCTTGATAAAAGATATTCAATTGGTTACTAATGAGGAAAAAGACTTAATTTTGAACCACTTTAATAATACTTTCGTTGCTTATGATACTACAAAGACAATTATTGATTTATTTAAAGAAAAAGTCATTTCTAATCCTAATAAAGAGGCTATTATTTGTAACAACCAAAAAATCACTTTTAATGATTTAGATTGTTTGTCTGACAAATTTGCCGCTTTTTTACATGATAACTACAATTTAAAAGTTGGAGATAATGTTTCAATAATATTAGATAGGTCTATTGATTTGATTATTGTTATATTATCTGTTTTAAAGTGTGGTTGTTCTTATGTTCTTATTGACCCTTCACATCCTTCAGATAGAATAAAATATATGATAGAAAATTCTAATTCGAAATATGTTATCTCGAATTTAGATTTCGATGTTGAAAATTTGATTCACATCGATAGCGTTTTTGATTTGGATTTGACTGAGAAATATATTTGTCCAGATATAAATTCTGATGATAATATGTATTTACTATATACTTCTGGTTCTACTGGCAACCCTAAGGCCGTTACTGTAACACATAGAAATTTTCATAATTATTTGTTAGGAATATCAAGAGAGGTTGAGTATTCTTTAGATAAGTCTGTACTTTCTATAGCTTCTATTTCTTTTGATGTTTTTGGGTATGAATTATGGGTAACAATTTTAAATGGTTTAACTTTAGTTTTAGCAACTTCTGATGAGCTTAATGATTTTACGAGGTTAAATGATTTAATTTTAAAATATAATGTTAATATTTTGTATGGAACTCCTAGCAAAATATTATCTTTGATGTCTGCTAATAATTGTAGGGATAGTTTTAAATTACTAACAGATATAGGTATTGGTGGAGAGTCTTTAAATCAATCTTTTTTAAATGATTTAAATTTAATTACTTCTGCTAATATTTATAATATGTATGGTCCTACTGAAACGACTGTTGGTTGTTGCTGTAAAAAATTAGCTAAAACAAATAAGGTTATTACTATTGGTAAGCCTTTGGCAAATGTCAAATTTTATGTGTTGGATAGGAATTTAAATCTTTGCCCTCCTGGTGTTAAAGGTGAATTGTATATATCAGGAGATGGTGTTTCTAAAGGGTATTTTGGAAGGGATGATTTGACTAAAAAAGCTTTTTCTCAAGATATATTTGATTCTTCTCTTACAATGTATAAATCTGGAGATATCGTTTCTTGGACGCAACAGGGCGAATTGATTTTTTATGGAAGAGTAGATTCTCAAATAAAAATTAGAGGTTATAGAATAGAACTTAGTGAGATCGAGACTGTTCTATGTGGTCATAAATTTATAAAAAGTTGTGCTGTTATAAATTATTCTTATAATAACAGAGAATTTTTGTGTGCTTATTATACTTCTGATTTCACTATTCAAAATTATGAATTAAAGGTTTTTTTGGACAAAAAATTACCTTATTATATGATTCCATCATATTTTATTAAAATGCCTTCTCTTCCTCTTAATGTTAATGGGAAGATTGACAGAAAGAAATTACCATCACCTTTCAAAAATGCTAAGGATACTAAAGTGAATCCAGAAACTGAACTTCAAAAGATTGTTTGTAAAACTTTGGAAGATTGTTTGTCAATAAAAAATATTAGTATTAGTGAAGATTTTAGTAATCTCGGTATCGATTCTTTATCTATTATTAAAATGCAGTCAAAACTTTCTAGCTTAAATATATCAGTACCAACACAATATTTTTATGACTATTCTAATGTTAGAGATTTATGTTTTGCTTTAGAGAATACTAATTCAAATGTTGAAGATGACTTATCTTGCGACATTTATCCATTTTTGAAACATGATGTGGATAGTCTTGTTGTTAAAAAACAAGATTTTAAAAATATTTTACTTACTGGTGGTACAGGCTTTTTAGGTATTCATTTATTGGATATTTTATTATCTAAAGATTGTACTATTTATTGTTTAGTTAGAAGCTCTTCTGAGACAAATGCTAAGAAAAGAATTGTTAGTATGTTTAATTTTTATTTTAAAGATAAATATACTGAAGAGTTTTTATTTAGTAAGATAAAAGTTATTGTCGGCGATATTACTGTTAAAAATTTAGGATTGTCTGATAGTCAATTTGAAACTTTAGGTATTACTGTTGATTTAGTAATTCACTCTGCTGCTTTGGTTAAGCATCTTGGTAAATATGAAGAGTTTGAAAGGTTAAATTTGAATGGTACTAAAAATGTTGCAGATTTTTGTATGAAGTATGATATTTTTCTAAATCATATTTCAACTATTAGTGTTTCTGGTGATTTTATGCCTTTAAATAATACTTCAGAAGATGTTAATTTTACTGAAGAAGACTTTTTTATAGGACAAAATTATAATGAAAATTATTATATTAAGAGTAAACTTTTAACAGAAGAATTTTTACTTAATAGTATTAAGAAGGGACTATTAAGGGCTAATATTTATAGAATTGGTAATCTTACGGCAAGACATACAGATGGTGTTTTTCAATATAACATGGATAGTAATGCTTTTTATAACAAGTTGCAATTTATTTTAAAAAATAATTTCTATTTTGAAAGTAGTATTGTCCAAAATTTTGATATGTCACCTGTTGATGATGTTGCAAATGCAATATTAGGTATAATTTATAACTATGGAAATTTGAATAAAGTTTTTCATATTTTTAATCCTTATAAATTTAATATGATCTCCTTAGTTGATATGATAAATAAATTAGGATATAATATTAAAATTGTAAGTGATAATCAATTTTATAAAAAAATTTCTAATATGGATTTAGCTACAAATTCTTTAATTATAAGTGATTATAGTTTATATACTAATATACCATATTTGAATATAAAAACAAATTGTGATATAACAATAAAGTATTTAGAAAAAATTGGTTGCAAATATGCTAAAATAGATTTGGATTATTTATATAAATTAATTAATTATATTAAAAACATTGAAATTTAGGGGGATTATTATGCAAAAGAAAACAAAAAAATCATTTCATTTATATACTTATCAAAAAGTTATACTTTCATATTTTATTTCAATTACTATTTGTGCATGGATTTTATACCCTATTATGCACAGAATTTTGAATTATCCGCCTGGAACTGTTGATACACAATTTCAGGTTGAATATGGTGGCCTTACTTATACTCAACAATTTATTATACTTTATGTAGTAATAACTGTTTTGTTTTTATTATATCAGCGTTTTGTTTTATTTAAAAAAATAGCAAATTTGGAAAGATCTGGTGGTGTAAATTCTAATTTGTATAGTGTTACAGAAATTAGAAATACTTTATTAACTGCTCCTAAGAAGTTTTATTTATTGCAAATAATTATACCTTTTATTGCAATTACTATAGGTTTAGGTATGCCTGTTGTTAAACATGAGGTGGAGTCTTCTGGAATAACTGTTGCTATATTATGGGTCACTGTATTCACTTTTAATGCTACAATTTCTTATGTATTTTCTAAAAATTTGTTTAAATCAATATTAATGAAGACATTTAAAGAAAATAAATTGGATATGAAGCATTCAAAACTTTCTAATGATATGATGTTAATATTATTACCTATTTTAATTGCTGGTTTATTTTTCATTGCTATTGTTTCTTATTCTAGATTAGTTAAGGCTAGAGGTGATGATATTTATAAATATTATAAAAATGAATTTTCATATGTTTTTGATGAAAATTCATCTTATACTGAAGATGAATTAATTAATACATTAAATTCTTTGGAATATATCAATGATACTGATACTTATTTTGTTATTGATAACGATAAAAATATAACAACTTCAGATGGAGAACCTTTAACAGATTTCTTTACAAAATATATTTATGAATTGTCAGATCAGTTTGATGGTAGAGTTTATGAGCATTATGCTGTAAATACTCAAGGATATGTAAAGCATGTAACTGTTAACAATAGTGATTATATTGTAGGTATTAAGTTCCCTATAAATGCTGGAAGTGCTTTATTTTATATTGTAATTTCTTTTATTGTTTTATTTGGTGTTATATCATTCTTATTATGGTATTACTCTACATCTTTATCAAATCAAATAAAGATGATTGTAAATGGTCTTAATGATATAAATACTAAAAATAATGATGAATTTAAAAAGATACCTATCATTTCTAATGATGAGCTTGGTGAGCTTACTGTTGAATTTAATAAAATTCAGGATTTAACTAAGCATAATATTGAAAAAATTCATGATAGTCAAGAAACTTTGATGGAAAAAGAACGTCTTGCATCTCTTGGTCAATTAATTGGTGGTATTGCTCATAACTTAAAAACTCCTATTATGTCTATATCTGGTGCTGCTGAAGGTTTAAATGATTTGATAAAAGAATATGATTCTTCTATTGATGACCCTGAAGTAAATAGCGAAGACCATCACGATATTGCTAAAGATATGTCTTCTTGGGTTGAAAAAATTAAAACTCATACAGAATATATGTCTGATATTATTACTGCTGTTAAAGGACAAGCTGTAACTCTATCTAATGAACAGGATATTACTTTTACTGTTGGCGAATTGTTAAAACGTGTTAATATTTTGATGAAACATGAACTTAAAAATGCTATTATTTATTTGAATATTTCTATGAAAGTAGATGAAAATTTGGTACTTAAAGGCGATGTGAATAGCTTGGTTCAAGTTATTAATAATATGATTTCAAATTCAATTCAGGCTTATAACGGAAAACCTGACCAAAATATTGATTTGATTGTTACTAAGGAGAATAATAATTTGCTTATTTCTGTGAAAGATTATGCTACAGGTCTTCCTCAAGAGGCTAAGGATAAGTTGTTTAAAGAAATGGTTACTACTAAAGGTAAAAATGGTACTGGCCTTGGATTGTATATGTCTTATTCTACAATTCGTGCTCATTTTAATGGTAATATTACTTTTGAATCTGAGGAAGGTAAAGGTACTACATTTATTATTAGTTTGCCGATTGATTAATCATAATATAGTAATTTAGCTTGTAGGCAAATTAATTTGATGTAAATCATTTGCGAATTTAATACTTGAAAGAAGATTAATGTTTTTAAACTATTAATCTTCTTTCACTATTAAATACTAGGGGCAAATCTTAATTTTTTCTTTTTTATCATAATAAATTAGTAAATTTTTATGCTTAGTTTGTATTTTTTTGTCCAATTTTTTCCAATTCCAAAAAAATTTCAAAAACTCTTGCTTTTTCTACATTTTATTAATATAATGTGGAAAAAGTGACATTAATTTATCATATTCGTGCATCAAACAAGGATAGAATGGAGGATAGTAGAAATATGAGAAAAGGTCTTCAAAATGTAGAAAATAGTGAAAATAAGAATTACAAAATCATTGCAGTTGATGATGAGCAAGGTATCATCGATTCTTTATCAATATTTCTAAAAAGAAGTGGATATGATTTTACTGGTATAACTGACCCACAGGAAGCAATAGAAAGAGTCAGAAATGAGCATTTTGATTTAATGGTATTAGACTTTATTATGACTCCTTTTCATGGTGACCAAGTTGTAGAAGAAATTAGAAAGTTTAATAAAGAATTATATATCTTGTTACTAACAGGTCATAAGGATTTAGCTCCTCCATTGGAAACTATTCGTAGATTGGATATTCAAGGTTATTGTGAAAAAAGTGATAAATTTGACCAATTATTACTTTTGATTGAATCTGGTATTAAATCTATTAAACAGATGAATGAGATTAAACATATAAATGATGAATTGGCAGATACCTATGAAAAGCTTGAAAAAGCTTATTTAGAGAGTATTCAAACTTTAAGATATACCGTTGAAGCTAAAGATACCTATACAAGAGGTCATTCTGACAGAGTTTCAGAATTCTCTGTGTTATTAGGTAAAAAAGTTGGATTATCAGACCAAGATTTACGTACTTTGCAAATTGGTGGTTTATTCCATGATATAGGAAAAATTGGTGTTCCTGATACTATTTTACAAAAAGAATCTAAACTTACTGATGATGAGTATTCAGAAATAAAGAATCATCCTTCAATAGGAGCACACATTTTATCTACTGCAACTTTATTTAAAGATATTATTCCAATTGTAAAACATCATCATGAAAAATATGACGGTCATGGATATCCTAGTCAGTTAAAAGGTGAAGAAATTCCATATTTAGCTAGGATTACTGCTATTGCTGATAGTTTTGATGCTATGACTTCAAAAAGAACTTATAGAGATTCTTTACCTCTTGAAACTGTTATTTCAGAGTTTAAGAGATGTAGAGGTACACAGTTTGACCCAGAATTGGATGATGCTTTTTTGGATATTTTGGAAAATCACTTTGATGAGATAAAGGAAATTCAAGAAAAATATAAAGGTGAAATAGAAAACAGGGATTAGGGGACGGAGCTCAAAATCCCTGTTTTTTTAATTCTATTCGTTTGCTATTATAAAATAGTATAAAATTTATTTCATTTCTCGGCTAACATTACATCATTAAGAAAAATTAAAGTTACCTAATAGGCACCACTCAAAGCTAGTTTGAGATTCTCCTATTAGGTAACTTAATATTTTCTAAAATGATTCCATTCACATTCGAAATTCATAAATTTTATACTATTTTTAATAGCTTATTGAGATTCAAATTAAAACAGGGATTTTGAGCTCCGTCCCCTAATCCCTGCTTCTTTCTAAACTTTCATTGAAAGTCCTACTTTTTGTCTTTCTTTATCAATTTTAATAACTTTAACTTTAACTATATCTCCAACAGAAACAACATCTGATGGATTTTTAATAAATTTATCACTCATTTCAGAAATATGAACTAATCCATCATGTTTAACACCAATATCTACAAATGCTCCAAAATCTATAACATTTCTAACTGTTCCTGTTAATACCATACCTTCTTTTAAATCATCTAATTTTAATACATCTGAACGTAAAATTGGTTTTGGCATATCTTCTCTTGGGTCTCTTCCTGGTTTTGAAAGTTCCTCAATAATATCTGTTAATGTCATTTCTCCAATTTCTAATTCTTTTGCAGTTTTTGCTACATCAATTGTTTTTAATTTATTTCTTAATTCTTCTAATTTTTCTTTATTTCTTAAATCATTTTTATCAAATCCCAATTGATTAAGTAATTTTTCAGTAGCTTCATAACTTTCTGGGTGAACTGCTGTAATTTCTAATGGATTATCACCATCAAATATTCTTAAGAAACCTGCACATTGCTCAAATGCTACTTTTCCTAGTTTTGGAACTTTTAATAATTGTTTTCTATTTTTTAATTTTCCATTTTCATCTCTATATTTTACAATATTTTTTGCAATTGTATTGTTAATTCCTGAAACATAGCTAAGTAGTGAAGGTGTTGCTGTGTTTACATCTACTCCTACTTTATTAACACTATCTTCTACCACTCCTGTTAGGCTTTCTTGTAATTTCTTTTGATTTACATCATGTTGATATTGTCCAACACCTATTGCTTTTGGGTCTATTTTTACAAGTTCTGCTAATGGGTCTTGCAAACGTCTTGCAATTGAAATTGCACCTCTAATTGATACATTTATATCTGGATATTCTTCTGTTGCAAGTTTTGATGCTGAATATAC
>CAMLUO010000032.1 GCA_946487895.1 uncultured Clostridium sp. | reverse complement strand
ATTAAAATTTTTTAAGAACATAGTAATATCAGTGATTACAGGATAAAATAACCGATTGTCGCCTCCAATTTGAATAAGTTTAGACGGTTATGATAGGATGTCACAAAATATCACAGATAACCAAATTTATTGGAAATACTGTCCTTGAAAGCAGTATTTTATTTTTATATTTAATACACAGTATCATAGAATATCATAGGCGTTGCAGTAAAATTGCAGTAATATTTTGGAGGTATAATTATGGAATATATAAAAAACTAATTATATATACATTGAACCACATATAGTTATTATTAAAAATATTACTTTTTTAGTTTTTTATTATTCAAATGATGTTTATATTTCTAAGTTAACTATAAAGATTAAATTATAAGAGATAGAAAATTATTTGAAAAATATATAATTTGTAAAATCTTCAAAATATTGAATTTTATCCAATATTTTGATATAATGAAAACTATAAAAATAGAAAGAAGGTATAATTTTGAATATAATCGAAACTTATTCAATCAATAGAAATAATATACATATAGGTAATGGATTAAAACCTAATGAAGCAATAATAGTGTGTAATCATTATATAATGGAACAATTATCAAAGAAGGGGGTAACTTTTGACGAGATGTATCCTGGAGTATTTATAGTTACTTCTTTAAATGGTAATTCAACAATGCAAGATATAGAAAAAATTAATAGATTAATTAGACTATATAATCCAGAGTTAATGGACGAAAGTAATTTAGTAGCTCAAATGTCTCAAGAAAAAATGGATGCATTTTTTCAAAATCATTTTTGGTCTGATAGAGAAAAGAAAAAAATGCATATAAAAAGTGTTGAATATAGAGGAAACCGATTTGATATTGATCAAGGTTCTTTAATCGTTACATATCAAGAAGGTAAAAGAGGTAAAGAATTTACTTTCAATTTTAGAGACGGTAGCACAAATTTACTTGGATACACAGAAGATGGTGTACGAATAGAAGATGTATGGGATAGATATTTATTTGATGAGACTGTAAAACCATGGCTAGAAAAAAATAAATTACGTTTGTCTTTAGAAGTTCATAATAGTCCGACTGTGTTAAATAATCAAAATAAGGCAAGCGTTACTAGAACAATTGAACTAGAAGAAAAATAGCAATATCTATTGATAATATAAGTTAAATTTATATCATTTTTTACTGAGAGTATCTATAATATTTTTTGGTTGAGACATTTTCTCAAATGAATCAGATAAAAAAGTTTTCATATGTAAAAGGTATTAAAAAATATTTGACAAATATAAAAAAAGATGTTATTATATAGTTACATTAAACAAAACATTCAAAGTTCTGCGAATGTCATTTGTGCTTGTATGTGTATCACAACTACACATACTTTTTTTATATAAAAACAGGATAGACCACAACATTCTATCCTGTTTGACAATACTATTATGTATTATCTGCTTTAATTTTTTCATCTTTTGTACTTGCTTTTGTAGATTTTAATGTTTCAATTTCTTCTTTTTGTTTTAATAATTTATCTACTAGTTGCAAAATTAGTTCTGCGTTTGTCATATGTGCTTCCCCCTTTCCGTTCCTAGGTAAAGAACTGCCTTTTGACAAGAAAGGTTGCTAACATATTACAATATTTTACAACAAAAAACAAGCGAACATAGTAAAAATTTACAATTAATTCTTACTATAAATAGATATAATTTATGTGGTTGCAGTAAAATTGCAATAAATTTAAACAGTAGATATATGAAAGTATGCAAAAATAAAGGCTTTGAGGCTGGTTATTGTCTGGCTGTCGCCTCCATGAAAGAATCTTGTAACTTGCTTAAATAGAAGGTTACAAGATTCTTGCTTATATAGAATAATATTTATAAATAAGTTTATCCTTTTGTTTCATTTTTAAACAAAAGGGAATTTCCCAAATTATTAACTTTCTAATACATTATACTCACTTAAATCCGGCCTAGTAACATTTTCATCAGTCACTACATCAAATTGAACATTCCTATTAGAATAATTTGCATATGTAGTAATAAATAAAGCCTTAGAAACATCTTTTCTTGCCATTATTACACCTGTTTCAGTATCAATATAAAAATTTGTATATGTATTAGAACCTATTGCTTGCATTTTTATAACAGTAATATCTCTTCCATTTTCTTCTTTCTGACCTAAATATTCAAAATCATAATTCTCATAATCTGTAACTAATGAATAATCATAACTCATTTGATTTGACTCTGTTGTAGTAAAATCTTTTACAACAGTTGCTATTAATTTTCCATCATCAGCTTTAGTATCCCAAATAGTTATACGTTCCTTTTCATTCTCACTAAAATTAGTCCAAGAATGCAATTTCCCATCAACATAACAAACTGAAATACCATCTTTTATGTAATATTCTGTTTCTAAAGTATCAACACTTGGGTCGCATCTATAATAATAATTTTTATAGTTTGCTCCTTTTTCTAATAAACTAATCACTTCTTCTCGTGTCATAGGATTAGATTTGTCTAAGTTTCCTTCATTAGATAATACAATTTCTCTTATAAAAATTGATAATAATAAAAGTACAATTATAATAGCAACTATTAATAAAATTTTTATTGACTTTTTCATCGAAATCCCCTCCTCTTTTCCTTATTCACATTTTACATATGTTAATATAATTATAGCATTGATAATAGTAAAAAACAACTTTTGCAAAAAATAATAGTTGAAGTAAATAACTTTCTCAAGTTATCTACTCCAACTACTGAATTGTAAATACTAATTAACACGTGCCTATATTACGAACTTCTTGATTAGGAATACTCCACCTGCTATTGTGATTAGAACTATTCCACCTAACATGAAATATGTTCTTGCTGCACCTGTACTTACTGTTATCATTACTGGTGCATCATCTATGTCGTCTTCTCCTTCTTCTTGGTTGTCTGGTGTTGAGTCCTTATCTGGTAAGTCATAGTCATTATCATCTTCTGATATTTCTGCTATATTTGTCATTACTCCCATATTGTTTTCATCATTTATCCATGTTAATACTACTTCTACTTCTGTGTACTCTCCTGGTTGTAATAAGATGTCCTCTGTTAATGTTGTTGATATTACATTATTTCCTTCATCTACCCATCCTGGGTTATCTGCTGGATCAAATCTTAATCCTTCTGGTACATAGTCTGTTATTTCTTTTACATATCCAGGTATGTCTCCTTCATTTGTTACTCTTATTTTGTATCTGAATTTTACTACAACATCATTGATATTTTTTCTGTATAATTCTACTTTTACTATTTCTTCTGGGTCATCATATGGTCCATGTCCTGTTTCTGTGATTGTTTCTTTGCCATTTTCTATTACTATTGCTTGTGTTACCCATTTTCTTAATGCTAAGTCAAATTCTTTTACTATTACTTTTTCAAAGTCGTCATCATCTTGTTGTCCTGGTATGTATTCTCCTGTTTCATCGTCTTTATATCCTGGTAAGTCTTCATCATTTGGAAGATTTACATTATCACTTTGAGAATCTCTATCTGTTGTTTCTTCTTTATTATCATCTAAGTATTCTGTAATATCTGCTATATTTGTAACATTCTCGCTTGTTGGTGTTCCTTCTACTACTCTACACATTACTGGTACTTCTTGATATGATAACACATATTCACCATCTTCATTTAATTCTGCCTTATTTATAATTGTATCTTCCAAATATCTTGTTGTTAATGTTCTTCCATCATCTGAAACTTCCCATCCATATTGATCATTGAATTCTCCATCAACATATTCTAAATATGGTGGTAAATGGTCTTTTATTTCTGATGCGTATCCATCTATATCTCCTTCGTTATATACTCTTAACATGTATATTACGATGTTATTTCTTTGTACCAATACTGGCTCTTTTGTATGGTTATATGTTGCTGTTGTTATTAAGTTTCCATTTTCATCTTCTGTATTTAATAATGATGTATCTACAACTGGTGCTCTTGTATATGAACCATCTTCATTTCTTAAGTATTCATCTGAATCTATTGTTTCATCTTCACTTACTGCTATGATGAATTTTCTTAATGCCAAGTCAAATGATTGTAATACTACATTATCATAATCTTCATCATCTTCATATTTTACCCAGTCCTCTGTATCAGAGTCTCTATCATCTACTGGATTTCCTTCTTCATCACAGTCTTCTGTAATTGCTGCTTCATTTCTAATAACAGTTCCTGCAATATTATCTGCTATTACTTTAAATTTAACAGATACTTCTTTATATGACAAATCGTCTTCTGTTTTTGTTCCATCATTTCTTCCAAATGCATCAATTAAGTTGCTTCCTGGTGTTCCTTCATTTTCTCTAGATAAGTAATCTGTTGAAATTTGTATAATTCTTTCTCCTGATTCATCATATACAAAATTTCCCCATAAAAAGCTTTGGTTAAACTCAATTGCTTCTTTTTCTGCATCTGTTAATGTTTCGTCTGCTTCTAATTCATCCCCTGTTTCTTCTGACCACAAGAATTCTAATCCCTCTGGTACATCTTCTGTTATTTCTTGCGCATATCCATCTATTGTTCCTTCATTATAAATTCTAAATGTATATGTAACTATATCTCCTTTTTTAACTCCAACTGGCTCTTTGTTCATTTGATAATCTGCTGTTGTTGAAACTATATTTCCATTTGAATCAGTTACATTTAAGTCACTTACATCAATACCTTCTAATCTTTCTGGAACGTTTTGATCATTTACTGCTACTATTCTTTTAATTAATTTCAAGTCAAATGTTTCTGGTAATAATACTAATTTTTCAAAGTCATCATCATCTTGTTGTCCTTTATAATAATAGTCTGAATCTGTTAAATCTGGTTTATTTCCATTACCTGTATAGTCTGACATATTATCTTTATTTACATTTGGTACTGTTGCTGGCTCTGAATCTCTATCTAATCCATCTTGATTTGTTATTGTAACTTGGTCTTCTGCATCATATTCTTCTGAAATCCATGCTACATTTGTTAATATTGTTGAATTTTGAGTATCTGGTGTTGCTGTTACAGTACATTCTATTTCTATTGTTTCACTATCTAAATTTCCTTCTGTATATGGGTCTAAGTTCTCAGTATTACTATTAATTCGTTTTAAATTCAGTGTATTTGTTGTTTCAGCATAACTATCTAATTCAAAATTTCCACTTATAACTTGTGAATATGTTAAGCCTTCTGGTAATTGGTCTACTATTTTTGTTGCTCTACCTGCTTTTTCGCCTTCATTATATATTGTTATTTTATATGTTACTTTATCTCCTGATTCTACAAGTACAGGATCTTTTTTATGTTTATATGTTGCTGTTGTACCTGAAGTTAGAGTTGACTCATCTATATTTGGAACTCTTACATTTGCTCCTGTTAATTCTACTCCATTTACTGCTGTAATATATTTTCTTAATGCTAAGTCAAATACTCTTTCATCATGTGGTGTAATAGTTAGTTCTGTTGGTACAGATACACTTTCTTTTTCTGGTAAAACAATTGGTTGTTCTTTATTGTTTGTACTTGAAATTCCTAAAGTTAAATTTGTATTATTATAATTTATTGTTATATTTACACTGATTTCACTAATATCTACTGTATTTGGTACTGATATATAGAAATTTTGTCCAACTAAATCTTCTACTGTTGTTCCTTGAGGTACTTCAGTTTTATTACTATCTAATAATTTATAATCTGATGTTTCTGTTTCTCCATTTTTAACAACAAAATCTATATTATATGGTGAAGGATTATTTGCATTTTCTGTAATATTAATTGGTCCTATAATATAATTTCCATTACTTTCTTCATAATCAATTTTTGTTGTATTTACTTGTGCTGGTAGCCCAGATTGAGATTCAATATTATCATATTTAGGTGCATTTTCTATTGCAGTTCTAATTAAATATTTATATAAAATCTCTGCTTGTTGTTGTCTCATTCTTCCTTCGCTTGTACCTTGATTATAATCTGACAAACTTGTATAAGATGTTCCATTAGTTGTATAATTTAACCATCCTGATCCATTATATTGGTTATATATATCTTCTTCGCCATAGTTAGTAAAATACCATAATGCTGCTTGTTGTACAGCTTCAATATCATCATCAGTTAAATTATATGTATATGTAGGGATTTGTGCTGCTTTCAATAATGCTTCTCTATCTGCTTCTGTAGATGTTTTACTAAAATAACATTGTTCTAAAATCGCTAATATAGCACTATACTGACTTATTTGTGTTCCATCATCTAACTCTAAAGTTTTTGTTGCAAGTTCCTTTAATATAGTATTTTGATTTTGAGCTACCATTTCACTTTTATCAGTTTTCATATCATAGAATATATCATAAGTTGCTCTTTTATCTACATTTGTAAATCCAACTCCAGCCTTTAAGCAATATATATTATTTTCAGAATATGAATTTGATGTTTCACTTTGATATTGTATTAAATTCCATATCTTAGCTCCCCCACTATTTGGATCACCTATTGCATATCCTATATTAGACTCAAGTTTTAATTCTGTTATTCCAATATATAATGGTGTATTAGGTGTTCGTGCATAAGACATATTAGAACATAGCAAAATGTTGATTATAAAAATACTAACTAATACTACAACCATGTATATTCTTTTCATTTTCATATTTCTCTCTCCTTCTTATTATTAATATAAGACTTCCTTTATATTTTGTCACTTTTTTTTCTTCTAGTCAATAGCATTTTTTGCTATTTTTTATAACTTAAATTACCCATTTCATATCCTCTTACGGATACAAGCATTAAGAAATATTAATATAAATTAAAGTTTACATTACAATTATATTACATTTTCATACCAAAATCAATACTTTACGTAAATTAAATCAAAATTCCTTGTATTTAAATATAGTTTCAAACTATTAATTAATAAACTATTTATTCCAAAAAATTATACATATTTTTTATATTGCTTTATATAATGTAAAGAGGTATTTTGAATATGAAAAACATTTTTATAAAATCTACTCATATATTTATTATATTTTTTGTTATAATTACTTCCTTTAATTGTAGTTTTGCAGATGATTATGAAGATAATGCAACAATTGATGTTAATGCTGAAATATCTGAAACTATTACACAAACAACAGATACATTAGAGCCTTCTTCAATAAATTCTCGTTCTTGCATAGTTTATGATAGAAATTCTCATATGATTTTATATGGGAAGAATGAGACAAAACAGGTAAAGATGGCTTCAACTACAAAAATCATGACTTCATTAATTATAATTGAAAACTGCAACTTGTCTGAAACAATTGAAATTTCTCAAAAAGCCGCTGGTACTGGTGGCTCTAGGTTAGGATTAAAAACAGGAGATAAGATTACGATAAAGGATCTTTTATATGGTCTTATGCTTTGCTCTGGAAATGACGCAGCAGTAGCACTTGCTGAATATGCATGTGGAGATATTCAAGGATTTTCTGAATTAATGAATAACAAAGCACACGAATTAGGCTTAACAAATACTCACTATGAATCTCCACATGGATTGGATTCTGATGGGCATTATACAACAGCATACGAACTTGCTGTACTTTCTGATTATGCCTTAAAAAATGAGACTTTCGCAAGAATTGTTGGAACAAAAAATTATACTGTTACAATCAATGGTTATCCAAAAAATTTATCAAATACTAATGAATTACTTGGATATTTAAATGGTGTCTATGGTGTAAAAACTGGTTTTACAAATGGTGCTAATAGATGTTTAGTAACTGCTTGTAAAAGAAATGACATGGATATTATATGTGTTGTTTTAGGAGCCGATACAAAAAAATTTAGAACTCAAGATAGTATTAAATTAATTGAATATGCATTCAAAAATTTTACATATATTGATGCAAATGAATTAGCAATTAATAGTTTTAATAACTGGAAAAATGAAAATTTGAAATATATAGATATTAATAAAAGTTCTTCTACTTCATTTGATTTCGAAGTAAGAACTTGTGAAAATTCCATTTTATCAATAAATAAAAATGATGTTGGTAACATAGAAACTACTATTTCAATAAATGCCTATTTAGAAGCTCCTATATCATCAAATGCAGTAATAGGTAATTTAACTATAACTTTAAGAGATCAAACATTAATGTCTTTAGATATTATAAATATTAATGATATTAACAGAAAAAATATTCCATATTATTTGAATTACTTTTTTTCTAATTATTCTAATATTTTAGAACAAATTTTAAAATATTAAAAAGTCTAAATAAATATATTTTTATATATTTCTCTAGACTTTTTTGTATTAATTATAGAACTAATCTATTAATTAAATTTCTTATTTTACATTTTCTTTGATGTAATCAACTACATCTCCTACTGTAACAACTTTTTCTGCATCACTATCTGGAATTTCAATATCAAATTCTTCTTCTAAAGCCATAACTAATTCAACTATATCTAATGAATCAGCACCTAAATCATCTATAAAAGAAGCTTCCATTGTTACTGCTGTATCTGCTACTCCTAATTGTTCTACAATAATTCCTTTTACTTTTTCTAAAATTTCTTCTGAACTCATATCTCCGAGTTCACCTCCTCTCAAGTTTGTAATGCTCAATTCATAGTTCATTTATATTATATGTTTTCCTATTTGTCAAGTAAATTATCAAAATATTTTTATTTTGTACTACTAGGTCAAGAAAAACATTTATATATAAGCATTTTTTTATTGTATTTTACAAATTTTCTTCTTTTTTCTTTTGTTGCTTATTGAATTCTTCTATCATCTTATCAACAGCTTTATTTTCAACAAATTTTTCAGCTTGAATAATTGTATATTCAAATAGTAATGCATCACTACTACCATGTGCCTTTACAACAGGTTTTTTTACTCCTAGAAATAATGCTCCACCATATGATTTATAATCCATTTTTTTAGAAAATCTCTTTATTGCAGGTAGTGCAGGCAAAGCTGCTATTTTAGTTAGTATACCACTTGTTAAACTTTCTGTTAATGTCTTCTTAACAAATTTTCCTAAACCTTCAGTTGTTTTCAAAAATACATTTCCAGTAAATCCATCTGTTACTATTGCATCAATTTTTCCAGAAAAAGCATCTCTTCCCTCTACATTTCCAACAAAATTAATATCTAGTTCTTCTGATTTTTCTTTTAAAAGATTATAACTTTCTCTAACTAAATCATTTCCCTTTGTCTCTTCAGTTCCTATATTTAATAAACCTATTGCTGGTCTCTCAATTCCATATGTATTTTTTAGATATATACTTGACATTTGTGCAAATTGTAATAAATTTATTGGCTTGCAATTTGTATTAGAACCAGCATCAATTAAAAGTAATTGACTTTTATATGCTGGTAATATTCCTGCTAGTGCTGGTCTATCTATTCCTTTTATTCTTCCAACAATCAATGTTGCACCTGTTAATAATGCTCCTGAATTTCCTGCTGATATAAATACATCACCTTCATCTTCTTTTAACATTTTAAACCCTACAACCATTGATGAGTCTTTTTTATGCTTTATTGCAACAGTTGGTGTATCACACATTTCTATTGTTTCTGTTGCATTTCTTATTTTTAACCTATCTGAAATTTCTTCTATTTCTTGTCCATAAAATTCTTTTATCTTACTTCTTATTACTTCTTCTTTCCCTACTAATATTACCTCTGCTTTTACTTTATTTATTGCATTTACTGCTCCTTTTATATTTGCATCTGGTGCGTTGTCTCCTCCCATAGCATCTAGTACTATTTTCATTGCTATTATCATTCCTTTCTCAAGTCTAAATCTATAACCTTTTTGTTCTATCTTATTTCATAATATTTATGACATATCTATTTTATTATTATTTTAGGAAAATTACAAGTAATTTTAGCAATATTTCTAATATTTTGCTTATTACCTTATTAAAGCATACTTTCTTAAAGTAACCTCTGCATTTCCTGATCATAATGTTTACGTATAAAAATAGCAAAAGAGCCAGAAATTAAATACTTAATTTCTAACTCTTTATATAT
Organism: uncultured Clostridium sp.; assembly: GCA_946487895.1. Classification (GTDB taxonomy): domain Bacteria; phylum Bacillota; class Clostridia; order TANB77; family CAG-508; genus CAG-269. Next base: position 4,024 of record CAMLUO010000032.1, on the reverse strand, counting down.
TACTGAACTTCTTTAATTATGCTAATATATCAGCAACAACTCCTGAACCAACTGTTCTACCACCTTCACGGATAGCAAATCTTAATCCTTTTTCAATAGCGATAGGTGTGATTAATTCGATTGTCATTGATACGTTATCTCCTGGCATAACCATTTCTGTTCCAGCAGGTAATTCAATAACACCTGTAACGTCTGTTGTTCTGAAATAGAATTGTGGTCTATATCCATTGAAGAATGGTGTATGTCTTCCACCTTCTTCTTTAGTTAATACATAAACTTCTGAAGTGAATTTTGTATGTGGATTTATTGTTCCTGGTTTTGCAAGAACTTGACCTCTTTCAATTTCTTTTCTATCAATTCCTCTTAATAATGCTCCGATATTATCTCCAGCTTCAGCTTGGTCTAATAATTTTCTGAACATTTCTACACCTGTAATAACAGTTTTCTTTCTTTCTGTTGATAAACCAATAATTTCAACTTCGTCAGAAATTTTAACTGTTCCTCTTTCTACTCTACCTGTTGCAACTGTTCCACGTCCTGTAATTGTGAATACGTCTTCAACTGGCATTAAGAATGGTTGATCAACTGGTCTTTCTGGTGTTGGAATGTAACTATCAATTGCATCCATTAATTCTTTCATAGGTGCATATACAGGATCATTAGGATCTGTAGATGTACTTTCTAGAACTTTTAATGAAGATCCTTTTATAATTGGAATTTCATCTCCTGGGAAATCATATTCTGTTAATAAGTCTCTAACTTCCATTTCAACTAATTCTAATAATTCTGGATCATCTACCATATCACATTTATTTAAGTAAACAACGATGTATTTAACACCAACTTGTCTAGCTAATAAGATGTGTTCTCTTGTTTGTGGCATAGGTCCATCAGCTGCTGAAACTACTAATACTGCACCATCCATTTGAGCTGCACCTGTAATCATGTTCTTTACATAGTCAGCATGTCCTGGACAGTCTACGTGTGCGTAGTGTCTGTTAGCTGTTTCATATTCTACGTGAGCTGTGTTGATTGTGATTCCTCTTGCTTTTTCTTCTGGTGCTCCGTCGATTTGATCATATGCTTCATATTGAGCTTGACCTAATAATGATAAATATTTTGTAATAGCTGCTGTTGTTGTTGTTTTTCCGTGGTCTACGTGACCGATTGTACCAATGTTAACATGTGGTTTTGTTCTTTCAAATTTTGCTTTTGCCATTGTTTAAATCCTCCTTTTTAATTCGGGCAAAAGAGATGAGTTAATCAATCTCTTTTACTCCTTTATATAATTTTAAATTTAATAACGTAATAATTATTTTGCATAAGCATTTTATAACATTTTATCGAAAAAATCAATACCTTTTAGCAAAAATGTGCTTGACAATGATTTTAGATCAATTTATGCATTTTTTGCTCTTGCAGAAATAATATTATCTAAAACTGATTTTGGCACTTCTTCATAATGAGAAGGTTCCATTGTGTAAGTACCTCTACCTTGAGTTTTAGAACGTAAATCAGTTGCATAACCAAACATTTCTGAAAGTGGTACAAATGCATGAATGTCTTGCATTCCATCATTTCCTTCCATACCTTCCATTCTTCCACGTCTAGCATTAACATCTCCTATAACATCTCCCATGTATTCTTCTGGAACTGTTATTTCAACCTTCATAATAGGTTCTAGGATAACTGATTTAGCTTGTTTACATCCTTCTTTGAATGCCATTGAAGCAGCAATTTTAAATGCCATTTCTGATGAGTCAACTTCATGGTATGAACCATCAACTAATGTACATTTGAAATCTATAACTGGATATCCAGCTAAGATACCGCTTTCAGCAGCTTCTCTCATACCTTGTTCAATTGGTTTAATATATTCTTTTGGAACTGCTCCACCAACGATTTTGCTTTCGAATTCAATTCCTTTACCTGGTTCTAATGGTTCCATTTCAAACCAAACGTCACCATATTGTCCTTTACCACCAGATTGACGAATAAATTTACCTTGAACTTTTACTTTATTTCTAATTGTTTCTTTGTAAGCAACTTGTGGTTTACCTACATTACATTCAACTTTAAATTCTCTTTTTAATCTATCAACGATGATATCTAAGTGTAATTCACCCATACCAGCGATAATAGTTTGACCAGTTTCATGATTTGTATATGCTTTAAATGTTGGGTCTTCTTCAGCAAGTTTTGCTAAAGCAATTCCCATTTTTTCTTGAGCTACTTTATCTTTTGGCTCAATAGCAACATCTATAACTGGCTCTGGGAATTCCATTGATTCTAATATTACAGGATGATCCATATCACATAAAGTATCTCCTGTTGTTACTTCTTTTATACCAACAGCTGCTGCAATATCTCCAGCATATACTTTATCAATATCTTCTCTGTGATTAGAATGCATTTGAAGAATTCTTCCGATTCTTTCTTTTTTACCTTTATTAGAGTTTAATACAGTTGAACCTGATTCTAATGTTCCTGAATATACTCTAAAGAAGCATAATTTTCCAACAAATGGGTCTGTTGCAATTTTAAATGCTAAAGCTGCAAATGGTTCATTGTCATCAGTTTTTCTTTCAACTTCATTACCATCTTCATCAACACCTTTGATATGTGGTATATCTAATGGTGATGGCATATAATCAACTATTGCATTTAATAATTCTTGAACACCTTTGTTTTTGTATGAAGAACCACATGTTACTGGTACTATTGTGTTTGCAATTGTTCCAGCACGTAAACCTTTTTTGATTTCTTCCTCTGTTAATTCTTCACCTTCTAAGTATTTCATCATTAATTCTTCGTCTTGTTCTGCAACTGCTTCTATCATTTTGTCATGATATTCTTGAGCTAAATCTTTCATATCATCAGGAATATCTGTTTCTTCAATTTCTCTTCCTAAATCATCTTTATGAATGAAAGCTCTCATTTTAATTAAGTCAACAATTCCTTGGAAATTGTCCTCTGCTCCAATTGGTAATTGAACTGGAACTGCATTTGCTTTTAATCTATTTTTCAATTGATCAACACAAAGCATAAAGTTAGCTCCTGTTATATCCATTTTATTTACATATACCATTCTTGGAACTTGATATTTATCAGCTTGTCTCCAAACTGTTTCTGTTTGTGGTTGAACTCCACCTTTTGCAGCTAAAACTGTAACTGCACCGTCAAGAACTCTTAGAGATCTTTGAACTTCTACTGTAAAGTCAACGTGTCCTGGTGTGTCAATAATATTAATTCTATTATTATTCCAGAAACATGTTGTAGCAGCAGATGTAATTGTTATACCTCTTTCTTGTTCTTGTTCCATCCAGTCCATTGTAGCAGCACCTTCGTGAACTTCCCCTATTTTATGTGTTTTTCCTGTATAAAATAATATTCTCTCTGTTGTTGTTGTTTTTCCGGCATCTATATGTGCCATTATTCCTATATTTCTAGTTCTTTCTAGTGGGTATGCTCTTCCTGCCATTATTTTATTTTCCCCCTTCCTAAATTTCACATATTTTAACTACTTTCTTAAATTTTGATTCGAAATGGTAAGATGTGCATTTTTGATAAGTAAGGCAAGCTGAAGGCGTACTATTTGTACGTCGAAGTTTGACTTATCTTAGCGAAAATGTGCAGATTGCCGTTTCCAATCAAAATTTTTACCATTTATAATGTGCGAAGGCTTTGTTTGCCTCTGCCATTCTATGTGTATCTTCTTTCTTCTTGAATGCTCCACCGTTTCCAGCTACTGCATCCATAATTTCACCAGCCAATTTTTCAGCCATAGTTTTTTCATGTCTATTTCTAGCATAAGTAACTAACCATCTTAAACCTAAAGTTTGTCTTCTTTCAGGTCTAATCTCTAATGGAACTTGGTATGTTGCTCCACCAACTCTTCTAGCTTTAACTTCAAGAACTGGCATAACATTTTCTAAAGCTGCTTCAAATACTTCTAAAGGATTTTTTCCCTCTTTTTCTTTTATGATATCAAATGCATCATAAACTATTTTTTGAGCAACTGTTT
>CAMLUO010000031.1 GCA_946487895.1 uncultured Clostridium sp. | reverse complement strand
ATATAGAAAAAACAAGGATTGTAGAAGTTTTAACAGAAAAACTTTTTACAAAACCTATAATATAGAGGGAGAAAAAAGATGAAAGAAATTGTATTTGTAACGCATAATAAAGGAAAAATAGAAGCCGCAAAAAATCGATTAAAAGGAGTCAATTTTAAAATATATGAATATGAGTTAGAAGAACCAAGAAGTGATGATATAAAATACATTTCGAAACATAAAGTTATGGAAGCATATAAATTAGTAAATAAACCTTGCATTTCTTTAGATTGTGGATTTTGGATAGATGAATTAGATGGTTTTCCAAGAGCATTTGTAAATTTTACTCTAGATACTATAGGGATTGATGGTATATTAAAATTAATGGAAGGAAAGGAAAATAGAAGTTGTAGATTTACAGAATGTCTATCTTATTATGATGGAAAAGAATTACATCAATTTATGGGAAGACATGAAGGAACATTAGCAAAACAAATATTAGGAAATGATACAGATAAAAAATGGTCAGATTTATGGTACATCTATAAACCTTATGGATATGATAAAACTTTAGCACAAATGACAGATGAAGAGAGAACAAATAGAAGAAAATATGAATCGGTAGATTCTATGCAAGAATTTGCAAAATGGTATAAAAATAATGGATTTGATTAATTATATATACAAAATAAATGAAAAAGATTACTAAATAACTTATTAAGTATCGGTATAAATATACTGATGCTTATTTTTGTTTGAAACTTTAAATATTTACTGCAGAATTTATCAGATTTGTTGAGGAAAATGCAAATCTATGATATACTACAAGAAAAATTAAAAGTAAGGATGTTGAATATGATTTTAGATTTAAGTAAAAAAGAACATGTACCATTAATTAATCAGTATAAAAAATGTAAAGGAATATCATTAGTGGAAAAATATTTGCCTGAACTAAGTCCATTGAATAAGATGTATGTTATAAATTCTGAAGAAGATTGGGAAAAAGTAAAAGATGAATTTCCAATAAATATGATGACTGTTAGATGTGACAGTCCTAGAGGAATAGAAGGAAAACTTCCCGAAGGACAAACATTTCATAGAGATAGAGTTAATCAATATATTAGAGATGTAAAAAAATTAGTTCCAGATGCAGTAATAATCTTGGAAGATTTAAAAGAAGGAACAAATGAAAGAATACATACAAGAGGCGGATTTAATTTAGATATCAAAATAGGTGATTACGTGTATATAGATTATGCAGGTCCTAGTTTTGATTGTGGAATACTATGTAGGGGAAAAGGAAGTCATGAAAGTTGGGCTGTACCTTGGGAAGAAGTTCCGTTTATGAATGATTCAGCTGTAAGAAAATATAAAAGAACTGAAATAAATGAGACTCAGTATATTGAAACTGCGAAGGAAAGAATTAAATTTTTACTTCATGCTTATCCAGATAAAAAGGATGAAATTTTTGAAACAGTACCCAAAAGATATAATGGAATAGATATAAATATTTTTAGAGATTTAATGGATAAAGTAATATTTCCACTATATATTAGGCATGAAGAACTATCAAGAGATGGAATGAATCATTTTGGAGTTGAACTTAATGTTGTACAAGATGGAAGATTAGTACCTTTTGAGATAGATGTTCCAGAAAGATTTAAAGAAAAAGAAAGTCAAGAAAGATAAAAAGAATTGAGGTAGTAAAAAATGAATGAGATGTTTGCTATTATAGAAATAGGAAGTAATAATACTAAAACACACATATATAAAAATGAAGAACTAATATATGAAAAAACAGATACAATAGAATTCAAAAAGAATTATAAGGACGAGAACAAAATTAATGAAAATGATTTAAACAAATTATATGAAGTTATAAAAAATGCTTTAAACTACACAAAAAACATAAATATTTATGGATGTAGTATATTTAGAAATATATCTGGAGAAGAATTAAACGAAATTAATAAAAAATTAAGTGATAAATTTGGGTTGAAAATTCAAGTTGTATCTCAAGAAGACGAAGCAAATTATACTGCACTAGGATGCTATAATAATATAGAATATGATGGGAACATTTGCATTTTTATAGGTGGAGGAGGCTCTATTGAGCTTATATTTGTAAATAATAAAAAAGTTCTTGATAAAAAATATTATAATTTCGGAGTTGTAGATATTACAAGTAAATTTGAAAGTCTAAAAAATGATGTTCCAAGTTGTTCTTTTAATGATGTTTATAGCTATGTTGATAAATTAATTAATGACATAAATAATAAAGCAGAGGTTTTAATATTAGCTGGTGGAGATCATCTATATTGGTACAATAATGCAGGATATAAATTAATGAAGAATACTTTATATGAAAATGAAAATCAAAAATATATGATAACAACTGAAATGAGTGACAATTATGATAGAGATGCTTTAGTAACTTCTTTAGATCGAATTAGGCAAAATAGTGATAATCCTAAATGGTTTGATGGTTCAAGAGCAATGAAAGTAATTACTAACTTGATTTCTCATAAAATTGATGCAAAATATATTATACCAACAAAAATAAATATGGAAGATGGATTAAAAATGCAGAAGATGGAGGAATAGTATAATGAAAGTGTTATTTGCAACAACAAACCCAGCAAAACTTAGAAAGTATAAAAAGGCCTTAGAAGAAAAAGGAATAGAACTAATAACAATAAAAGATTTAGATTTTAAACTAGATATAGATGAAAACGGAAAAAATGCAATTGAAAATGCATATATCAAAGCAAAAGCATATTATGATGCAACCAAGATTGTAACCATTGGAATGGATAATAATTTATTTATAGAAGAATTGCCAGATGAAAAACAACCAGGTACATATGTAAGAAGGATTAATGGAAAAGAATTAAATGACAATGAAATGATAGATTATTATACTAATTTAGCAAAAGAATATGGTGGAAAATTAACAGCTAAATGGATATATGGGATGGTAATATATGATGGAGAAGAAACAAAAGAATATAGTTGGAGTAAGAGCAATTTTTATCTTGTGGATAGGGCATGCGAAAAAAGAAATCCTGGTTATCCATTAGATTCAATATCAGTTATGCCAAAAAATAATAAATATTGGTTAGAATTAACAGAAGAAGAAAAAAGAAAGAGCAGAGAAGAAGCTAATAAAGATGGTGTAGTTGAATTTATAGTAAATAATATAAAAACTGATAGAAATATAAATCCAGAAATAGTTAAATATATACAAGATGGAATATTTCCATTGTATAATAGAAACGAAGAAGGACATGGAATAAACCACATAAACATAGTAATAAAAAGAAGTCTGAAATTTGCAGAAAAATATGATGTTAATATAGATATGGTTTATGTAATAGCTGCATATCACGATATAGGACATTATATAGATAGAAAGAAACATGAAATCATTTCTGCTGAAATATTTATGAAAGATGAGAAAATGAAACAGTGGTTTACAGATGAGCAAAGAAATACGATAAAAGAAGCAATTGAAGATCATAGAGCTTCAAGTGATCATAAACCAAGAAGTATATATGGAATGATTGTAAGTACAGCAGATAGAACGATTATAGATGTAGATAATGCTATAAAAAGGTCATATTCTTATGGAAAAAGGAACTATATTGATATATCTGAAGAAGAACAAATAGAAAGAGTGTATCAACATCTAACTGAAAAATATGGAGAAGATGGTTATGCAAAAGTATATCTAGAAGATAAAGAATTTGATGATGCTATTCAAGAATTAAGGAAGGCATTATCAAATAAAGATGAATTTATTAAGAGGGTGAAAAGAGTAATAAGTAATAATTACAATAATAAAAGTTAAAAATTAAATAAGCAACAAAATTGGAGGGAAAAATGAATTTAAGAGAGCAAATAGAAAAATACAAGCCATACAATGAACAAGAAGAAAAAGACAAGCAAACAATGTTAAAATATATAAATACATTTGATGATGTACTTACAAGAAATAACGAATTTGGTCATTTTACAGCATCATCATGGGTATTAAATAAAGAAAAAACAAAAGTATTAATGATATATCACAACATCTATAAATCATGGGCATGGACAGGAGGTCATGCAGATGGAGAATCAGATTTATTAGGCACAGCAATTCGAGAACTAAAAGAAGAAACAGGAGTAGAGAATGTAAAGGTACTGAATGATGATATTTTTTCATTAGAAATTATATGTGTAAATGGACATATTAAAAGAGGAAAATATGTATCTTCACATGTCCATTTGAATCTAACATATCTTTTAGAAGTTGACGAAAGTGAAATATTAAAGGTAAAAGAAGATGAGAATAGTGGTGTGAAATGGATTAATATAGAAGATGTAGAAAAAGTTTCAAATGAAAAATGGATTATAGAAAATATTTATAAAAAATTGAATGAAAAATTAAGAAATTATTGAAAGGTGTAATAAAATGGTTGAAAATAAAAAATTAGTAATTGCTTGTAGTAGTAAATTTGAAAAAGAAATAGAAGATTGGAAAGAATATTTTGAAAAACAGGGATACCAAGTAATAAATTATCCTAAAAAAATAGACCAAGAGAATGAAAAAGTATATAAAGAAGTGTATTTAAAATTTTTCAAATCTTTAGATGAAACAGACATTTTATTTGTCCTTAACGGAGAGAAAAATGGGATAGAAGGATATATTGGTGCAGAAACTTTTGCAGAATTAAGTTATACTATGGTACAAAGAGTAAATCATAATAAAGATAAAAAAATATGGTTACTAAATAAGCCAAGCAAAGAAGTAAAGTGCTATACAGAAGTAATAGATTTCATTAAATTAGGATGGATAGAAATTTTCAATAAAGATAAAGTATTATAGAGGAGGAAATATAATGAATATCTTAATGGGAACAAAAAATCCAGGAAAAATACAAGGAGCAAAAGAAGCATTTGAAAAATATTTTGATAATGTTGAAATAGAAGGAATTGCAGTAGATTCAGAAGTAGGAGCCCAACCATTTGATGAAGAAATATTACAAGGAGCAAAAAATAGAGTAAAAAATTTAAAAGAATATGCAAAAAAAAATAATATAGAAGCGGATTTTTATATTTCAAGTGAAGCAGGAATAACAAAACTATTAGAAGGATGGATTGATATAAATTTAGCAGTTGTAGAAAATGGTGAGGGGATTCAAAGCATTGGGACAAGCCAAGGTTTTCCAATTCCAGATAAATACATAGAAGAAATTAAAGAAACAGAATTAGGAAAAGTTATGGATAAAATATTTAGCGGAAAAGAATTAGCTAAAGGAAAAGGTGGAATTAGTTACCTAACAAAAGAAGAAGTATCAAGAATTGATTTAACAAGAAATGCATTCATTATGGCATTAACAAAATTTATTAATGGAGACATATGGAGGTAAAACTAAATGCTATCAATATTAGACTTAAAAAGAAAACTACCAAGCGACTTTGTAGATGAATTATATGAGCAGTATACACCAATTACGGTAGACAAAATATTAACAGGAATGTTAGGAGAAAGAAATACTACACTAAGAGTAAACACAATAAAATACAATATACAAGAATTAATGAAATATTTAAGAGAAAAAAATATTAAATTTGAAAGAGTTTCATGGTATAATGATGCATTAATAATAAAAAATGCAAATGAAAAAGAAATTCAAAAATTAGATATATATGAAAAAGGATACATATATTTGCAAAGTTTATCAAGTATGATTCCACCATTAGTTTTAAATCCTAAACTAGGAGAAAAGGTATTAGATTTAACGGCAGCTCCTGGGAGTAAAACAACACAAATGGTAGTAATGATGAAAAATGATGGATATATTTTAGCAAATGAATTAGATAAAATTAGATGTGACAGGTTACAATATAATGTCGAAAAACAAGGAGCAAATATAGTAGAAGTAATAAATAATAGAGGAGAAAAAGTAGGAGAAGAATATCAAGAAAAATTTGATAAAGTACTATTAGATGCACCATGTAGTGGTGAAGGAAGGTTCTTAGGAAATAATGTTGGCACTTATAGGAATTGGTCAAAAAGAACAGTAAGAGAACTTGCAAAATTACAGAAAAAACTGTTTAAAAGTGCATATACTGCTTTAAAGCCGAATGGAATGATGGTATATTCCACATGTACTTTGAATAAAGACGAAAATGAAAATATCTTACAATGGGCAATTGAAAATTTTAATGTGAAATTGTTAGATATAAATATTGATTTTAAAGAAAAAATGCAAGGATTTAATGATGGTTTAGATGACAGCATAAATAAAGCTATAAGGATATTACCATCAAAAAATATGGAAGGATTTTTTGTAGCAAAATTAAAGAAAAAATAAAGGAAGGAAAGACAATGACAAATTTTTTAATCAAATTATTTATAAAAGATAAAAACGTAAAAGATGCAAAAGTAAGAACAAAATATGGAACACTATCAAGTTTAACAGGAATAGTTGTAAATTTTATACTATCAGTAACAAAAGTGGCCATTGGAATAATATCAAACTCAATGTCAATAATTTCAGATGGATTAAATAACATAACAGACGCAGGTTCATCAGTTATAACAATGATAGGATTCAAGATGTCACAAAAGAAAGTAGATGATGACCACCCATGGGGACATGGAAGAATGGAATATATAGCAGCATTTATAGTAGATATGTTAATAATATTAGTTGGAATTGAATTATTTCAATCTTCAATAGATAAAATAATAAATCCAGTAATGCCTGATATAAGCACAATAACAATTACAATATTAGTGATAGCTATAATTGCAAAACTATGGTTATTTTTCTTCTACAAAAAGATAGCAAAAATAATTAATTCAGAAGCAATAAAAGGAAATGCATATGATAGCATATCAGATGTAATATCTACATTTGTTGTTTTATTATCTGCAATTGTAGCAAAATTTGCGAATATATCAATAGATGGATATGTAAGTATATTAGTATCAATATTCATATTATTTACAGGATTTAAAGCATTAAAAGAAACTGTTGACATTTTATTAGGTTCAAAGCCAGACCCAGAATTAGTCAAAGGAATAGAAGAATTTACTAAAAAATATGATATGATAGTAGGAATACATGATATGATGATACATGATTACGGACCGGGAAGAAAAATCGTATCATTTCATGCAGAAGTCCCAGCAAATAGTGACATATGTATGGCACATGACATAATAGACCAGATGGAACAAGACATTTATGAAGAATTCAATTGTATAACAACAATACATATGGACCCAATAGAAGTGGATGACGAAGAAATTAATAAAATGAGAGAAATAACAGAAAAAATAGTAAAAGAAATCAATGAAAACTATTCAATACATGATTTTAGAATGACTAATGGTGGAGGAAGAATAAATTTAATATTTGATTTAGTGATTCCAAGAGAAGAAAAAGTTGATAGTGATAAATTAAAGGTACAAGTACAACAAAAAATACATAGTGAAAATCCTAAATACTATGCAGTACCAAAAGTAGAATGTTCATATGTGTGATGTCCATTTGGGGACGTTTCTCTTGCGACATTTTGTCCATTTGGGGACGTTTCTGTTTGGACATTTTTGTCCATTTTGGGACATATCTTGCGAAGCAATATTGTGAAATAAAATTGAACCATACAAATTGAAAAATTTGTATGGCTCGTTGTACTTGCTTAAGAAATCATCTGAACAAGGTCTCCAAAGTGTTTGAATTTCCTGCTTTCGATTTCAAAAGGCAATTCGGATTTGAAAAGTTCAAACAGGGCATCTTCATCTTTGAAAATGTATGAGCCACCCTTAGGTGAGCGACTTGCAAGGGCTTTAGCCTTTGTAATAAAAGATGTTATTCCCTTCCGAGAACCTTTAAGCATAAAGTACATGGTTTCAACATCACTGATGTTGAAATAAGGATAAAATTTTGTCTCAGCCATAGATGTAACTCCTTTCAAATACTTGTTATACTGTTACAATTATATTATACACTTCTTAACATAAAAAGTCAAAATGAATAAAATAATAAATAATAGAAGTATATAATAGTAAGAGATTAAATTTGTGAATTATTTGTGAAAACACTACTAAAAATAAAATAAACGTGGTATAAATATTAAATAGTGGACATTATAAAGAAAATGTATCCCTAAATGGACAAAATGTCGCAAGAGAAACGTCCCCAATGGGACATAGGAGGAAAGAAAATGTTAAAACTAAAAAATATCACAAAAGAATATGTTTCAGGAGACAGTAAAGTAGAAGCATTAAAAGGAATAAGCATAGAATTTAGAAAAAGTGAATTTGTATCAATATTAGGACAAAGTGGATGTGGAAAAACAACACTTTTAAATATAATTGGTGGATTAGATAGATATACAAGTGGAGATTTAATAATAAATGGAAAATCAACAAAGGACTTCAAAGATAAAGACTGGGATGCATATAGGAATTATTCTGTAGGTTTTGTTTTCCAAAGCTATAATTTAATACCACACCAAACAATTTTAGCAAATGTTGAATTGGCATTAACAATTTCAGGAGTTTCAAAAAAGGAAAGAAAAGAAAGAGCAGTAAAGGCATTAGAAGCTGTTGGACTAAAGGAACAAATTCATAAAAAGCCAAACCAGTTATCTGGTGGACAGATGCAAAGAGTGGCTATCGCAAGAGCTTTGGTAAATAATCCAGATATAATTTTGGCAGACGAACCAACAGGTGCATTGGATACTAAAACTAGTGTACAAATTATGGAGATTTTAAAAGAAATCTCTAAAGATAAATTAATAGTAATGGTAACACATAATCCAGATTTAGCAGAAAAATATTCTAGTAGAATTGTGAAAATCTTAGATGGTGTTATAACTGATGATTCTAAACCTTTTACCAAGGAAGATGAAGAAAACGAAAAGAATATTAAAGCTAAAAGTGGAAGGACTTCCATGAAATTTTTTACGGCATTAAGATTGAGCTTAAATAACTTAATGACTAAAAAAGGAAGAACAATATTAACATCATTTGCAGGGAGCATTGGAATTATAGGAATTGCGTTGATTCTTTCAATTTCAAATGGTGTGCAAAACTATATTAATAGGGTAGAAGAAGAGACTCTATCATCTTATCCAATATCAATAGAAGAATCGACAGTAGATTTATCAAGTATGATACAAAAATTAATGGGAGAACAAGAAGAGACTGATAACTCAAATCATGAAGAAGGAAAAATATATTCAACAGATATAATGGATGATATGTTATCAACTTTATCAAGCAAAATTGAAAGTAATAACTTAACAGAATTGAAGAAATATATAGATGAAGGAAATAATGAGATTTCAAACAATGCTAATGCAATTCAATATAATTATGATTTAAATATTAATCTATATAAAGAAGATACTGAAAATGGAATTATTAAAGTAAATCCTAGTACAACAATGAATGCACTTGGAATGGGAGATATGATGGAAGCACAAGAAAATTCAAGTATGAGTTCAATGTTTGGCTCTAGTATGAGTATGTCAAATACAGATGTATGGGAAGAGATGCTAGATAATGAAGAATTATTACATTCACAATATGATGTACTTGCAGGTAAATGGCCAGAAGCATACAATGAAGTTGTATTAATAGTAGATGATAACAATCAAATAAGTGATTATACATTATATACATTAGGATTAAAAGACCAAAAAGAATTAGAAGAAAAGTGGAAAGCTATCCAAAAAGGAGAAGAAGTAGCAGAAAGTGAACAAACATCATATACTTATGACGAATTATTAAATTTATCATTTAAACTAATTCTAAATTCAGATTATTATGAAAAAGAAAATGGTTTATGGATAGATAAAAGTGATGATGAAGAATATATGAAGGAAAAAGTTAATAATGCTGAAAGTATAAAAGTAGTTGGAATTATAAAACAAAATGAGCAAAGTGTAGCAGCTGGAATGAGTGGCGGAATAGGATATTTAAAAGATTTAAAAGAATATGTAATTAATAAATCAAATGAATCAGAAATAGTAAAAGAACAAAAAGAAAATCCTGATGTAAATGTATTTACAGGATTGGAATTTCCAACAGAGGGTGAAACTTCAACATTCAGTTATGACAATTTAAGTACAGAACAAAAAATGGCATTGGCAAACTTAAGTGCTGAAGACTTAGCAAAAGTAATGGAAACATATAATCAAAATGTAAATGCAAGTTATGAAAGCAATTTAGAAACACTTGGAGCAATAGATTTGGAAAGCCCATCATCAATAAATATATATCCAAAAGACTTTGAGTCAAAAGATAAAATAACAACAGCCATTGAAGAATATAACCAAAAACAAAGAGATGATGGAAAAGAAGAAAATGTAATAAGCTATACTGACCTTGTTGGTGTTATGATGAATTCAGTAAGTCAAATTATAGATACAATAAGTTATGTATTAATTGCATTTGTTGCAATATCATTAATTGTTTCATCAATAATGATTGGAATAATAACATATATATCAGTACTAGAAAGAACAAAAGAAATTGGAATATTGAGAGCAATAGGAGCATCTAAGAAAGACATTTCAAGAGTATTTAATGCAGAAACATTTATTGTAGGATTAATTGCTGGATTATTAGGAATAGGAATAACCATATTATTGAATATCCCAATTAACAGTATAATTTATACGCTAACAGGTGTTGAAGTAAATGTAGCACTTCCAGTAGCAGGAGGAGTAATATTAGTTTTAATTAGCATGATATTAACTATTATCGCAGGATTAATTCCAGCGAAAATGGCAAGTAAAAGAGACCCAGTAGAAGCACTAAGAACAGAGTAATGTCGCATTGGGGACGTTTCTCATGCGACATGGCTAATTGAGGACAGGTACAGATTAACCATTTTTGTCCATTTGGGGACACATCTTGTAAACGAAATAAGGAAAAATAAAGTAAACCTATATTATTAGATTAAAAAGTTTAATAATATAGGTTTATTTTTATAGCAAAATATAGTAAAATATATATGTAAACTGATTTAAGGAGGAAATAAAAATGAGAAAAGTATATACTCCAAATATAGGTGAAACAACAAAAATTATAACTTCAAAAATAAAAGCAAATTTAGGTAGTAAACCAAAAAAAAGAAAATATAAACGAATTGAAAAATTTAAAAGTGGAAAATTTAAAAATTCAGATTATAAATATCTAATTAGAGGAATAGAATTTTTACAAATTATAGGCGATGCAGGAGTAGAGTCGGTTTTAAGAAATTTAAATTCAGATGAAGATTTAAAGCCCGAAACAGTAAAACTTATGACTTTATTAAGAATAGGAAAAGGACCTTTGTATGATTTCTTAAATATGTATAAAGATAATATGTATTCAAAATATGATACAGAAAGAGAAATTGCTAGCATAGTTAGAGATTATGAAAATCAATTACATCGCATACAAGATAATAAATTTTCTACATATCTAGGATTAGGAATGAGTTTAGTAAGTATCTTAGGAGTAATTTATAGTGAGAGTAAAAATTCGAAAAGTACAGCAAAAGCTTTAGGAATAAGTGGACTGGTTAGTGTAGGAACTTTGCTTGGAAGAAGGTTTTTTACAAAAGATTACAAAGAAAAAGTGGGAGATACAAGAAGAGATATAGGAAGATTAGAAGGAGATTTAGTTGAAAATGAGCCAGTAAGTGGCGTTGAAGAAAGAGATAAATTAAAAAATATAGAAGATAATATATACAAAGCTAGTAGCGAAGAGATGAAAATTGAAGATAAAGTTAAGTTGATGAAAGCAATTGATGTTATATCAATGTCAGTGTTAACAGGTGTAATAGGAGCAGGAAAATTAAAGAAAGCAGAAAAACTGGATGCTAAAACTTTGTCACAGATATTGCTAGAAATAAATCAAAATAACTATTTAATAAGAAATATTATGGATAGTATCAATTCTATGTATAAATTTCAACATGAAAATGAAAGATTAAGAGAATATGAAAAAGAAATGGAGAACATAGTAAGTCAAATAGAAGAAAAACAAGACCCGCTAGTTGAAATACAGAAACCATTTGAAAAATTGGAAATAAAAGATTTTAAAGGAAAATTTTATCAACAAAAAAGTAATGAAACAGGAAAAATAAGATATAGAACTGAAATAGAAGTTCCGGAGTTTTCAATAAAAAAAGAGAAGTGGCCTTGCTATCAGGTAAATCTGGAGCTGGAAAAAGTACATTTATACGATTATTAAAAAGGGGAGATATAAATAATAGAAATGCAATATTAATAGATGGAAAAGAAAGTGTTGATAAATTAGGAAAACAATTTATAGCGGTAAAAGCAGATAAAAAATTGGGGACAAGTTCTAATGTGCTAGAACAAATAACAGGAAAAGAGACACTAATAGAGATGTCAGAAGAGGAAAAGCAAAAATTACGAGAGGTATTACAAGAAGTAAAATTAGACAGCGAGAAAATAGAAACAGAATTATCTTCAAAAGACTATAATCAATTTTCAACAGGACAAAAAAAGAGATTGTCATTGGCTCAGGCTTTATATAGAACCACGGAAAATCCATCAATAATATTAGTAGATGAACCAGTTGGAAATGTTGAAGATGAATTGATAGAGAAACAGTTAAAATCAATTATACAAGCAATTAAAGATGTAGGAGCAATGGGAATAGTTGTAACACATAGAGTAGATTTAGCACAAAAATATGTTGATAAACATTATTACATAGAAGATGATGGTGTTATGAGAGAAAAAAAGATTAAAGAAAAAGAAAATGGAGAAATTGAAAAATAAATTATGTAAAATATTGTTGACAGAAATTAAATTATATGATAAAATTTAAAACATAAATTAAGAGTGTATCTAAGAGTTAGAACTTGAGCGATACAGGGTAATTATAATATTGATTACTTACACAGAAGGTGAGATTAATAAGTCTTGCTAAGGAGTCTTAATAGAGATTTCTTAGTGAGACTTTTTGATTATATAGATAATGGAGGGGATAAAATGCAGATTAGAGAAGCAAGAATTGAAGATAAAAAAGAGTTAATAGAATTACTAATGCAAGCACAAGAATTGCATTGTAAAAATAGACCAGATATCTTTAAGAAAACAACCAAAAAAGAAGTTGAAAGTGAAGTTATAGAAGTGCTAGAAAGTAAAGAAAGAAAAATGATTGTAGCAGTAAATGATAAGGAAAAAGTGTGCGGATTAGTTATTTTCAGAATTAAAGAAGTAGAAAATCATATAAATTTAGAAAATGCTAAAATTTTATATGTTGAAAAAATAGTGGTTGATAAAAAATGTCAAAGACAAGGTGTTGGAACATTATTAATACAAGAGATGAATAAAATTGCAAAGGAATTAAAATGTAATAGAATGGAATTAAGTTGTTGGAGTTTTAATAAAGAAGCAATAGAATTTTATAAATCTCAAGGGATGAATATACAAAGATTAAATATGGAAATAGAAGTAGGAGGATGATTATAATGAAATATTTTAAGAAATTATTAGGAGAAAAAATTTATTTATCACCAAGAAGTACAGAAGATGTAGAGAAATTCACAGAATGGTTAAATGATTTTGAAACAACAGATTATTTAGGAAGAAGCGGAGCTTTAGTTACAATTGAATCAGAGAAGGAATATTTAGAAAAACATACAAAAGATGAAGCGACATTCGGAATAATTGAATTAAAAACAGATAAATTACTAGGTAGTATAGGATTAGAGAATATTAATTATATTAATAGAACAGCTACATTCGGAATTTTTATCGGTGAAAAAGAAGCAAGAAACAAAGGTTATGGAACAGAGGCAATACAATTAATATTGGACTATGGATTTAACTATTTAAATCTAAATAATATTAAATTAGATGTATTATCATTTAATGAAAGAGCAATTGCATGTTATAAAAAGTGTGGATTTAAAGAGTATGGAAGAAGGAGAAAATCTGAATTTATTAATGGAAAATACTATGATAGAATTAGTATGGATATTTTAAAAGAAGAATTTACCCAAAGTTATATAAAAAACAAGAATATTTAATGAATAAGATTTTACATAATACCTATTTTAAAATTTTTTTAAAATAGGTATTGACAAAATAAAAAAAAACCTTTATAATTTATAAATGTCAGGAGGAGAGTATTGCAGGTGTAGTTCAATGGTAGAACCTCAGCCTTCCAAGCTGATGACGTGGGTT
>CAMLUO010000030.1 GCA_946487895.1 uncultured Clostridium sp. | reverse complement strand
AATTATCTGTATGTTCAATCAAATTATACTACTTAAACATACACTCATGGCGCACGATAACAAGCATATCTTGTAAGCATGTAGTCGTTTAATTTCCTTTCAGCTCCTGAACCTATCTTGACCATTTTCGTAACCTCACGAAAATGGTTATCAACTTACTCACTTTAATGATATAGCCTCGTGTTAATTTCTGACAGCCAATACCAGCAAAATCAAATTGTAAAATAGTTTTGAGGTTCCAATTTGGAACCTCAAGTTTTTATGTCTATTTATTTTTTGATAAGATTAAGATATTTTTCAAATACAAATGTGATTTTTCTAAATTAGGTGGTATATTAGATTTACCTCCTATCTTTTTAATCTTTCCTTCCCATGATGGTTTTTCTGACCATATACCATCAATATCCTGCCTAGAAATATGAAAACCAATAGGAAAATCATGCGTAGCAGGTTCATAGTATATTGCAATTCTCCATTCTCCTTCTAATAAATTATTAGAATTATCTCTGTATGAAATTCCTAAAAAGTCAAGGTCTTTTTTTAATCTTTCAATTAAGTCTGGAGTTGACCATATATTTTTATCTAGATTTTCATCAGAAATACATCCTGGAAGCCACAATAATTCCTTTGAGTCAGAAACGTTTATATCTAATGCATAGGCATAGCAGTTTAATTTCTTTCCTCTAAATTTAATCTTATCAAAATGACATGGATATTTATTATTTTTTAATACTTTTTTGATTTCTTCTATCTTCCGAACATAATAGGAATGATTACTTTCTTTCTTCAAAGATTGTCTGAATCTAATCTCTCCTATTATTACAATAAGAACAATCAATGTAAATATCCAAACTAAAATAGCTACTGCTGCATTCATAAAATTACCTCCTGGCAATTGCCTCATAATGTCTTGTTTATAGTTACATCTATTCAAACTCCCTATGCTGATTAAATTAGGAGATTAAAAAATTATTGTATAGGTATATTAACATAATTCAATGCTTTTTTCAATATCAATTATTAAATTTTATAATTTATTTCTGTTTCAATCTTAAATATCCAAGTTCTTCCCACTTCTTCAAATCATAAAATTTAGTATCAACTTCTTGTAAAGAATATTCATATTTATCTAAAGTATCTCTGTTAATCTGTTTCATCAAACATAAAGTATCTAAAACCTCTTTAACAGTTCTGCTAACTGCTAAATTATTTACATTTAGATTTACTGGCAATGTATCACTTTCCCCATAAAAATTCTTCAAAATCCAATAGTATAAACCTAATAATGAGCCAGATGAAATTACATCAATTCTTCCAGATGTCAGCATAAAATTGAATTCTAAAATGATTTAAAGGTTGCAAATTGCAACCTTTATTTGGTAAATTATGCTAATTTTTCTAATGCATATGTTAAAAATATTTGCATTTCAGTATCAATTTCTCCTACATCTCTTAAATTTTCAATATCACTTTTTGAGTTCAAGCATATCTGTTTTTCCAATTTTGCATCTTCAACTCTCATTTTAAAAACTCTAAAACAAAATCTTTTAGATTCTTTATTCTTAGAGCAAAGCCATACCGTACAACCTTCTTTTAAAGGCATTACTTTTTCGTCTGTATAAGAATTGTATTTTGTGTTTACTCTTACACATGTACAACTCCGATTATAGTCAAATATTACTCTAGTTATTGGAGTAGCTACTCCTAATGTCACAATATCACCAACTTGCATGATACTACCTCCTAACTATTAAAAAAGAATTCAAGTATTTTATCCCATGGCAAAAAAATGATAGCAAGTGCTAATATTTCAAGAAAACATGCCCAGTCATAGTTATCTTTATAGGCAATAATACCTGATACAACTGTTACACATATACATGCAATAATTTTTAGTATAATTATCTCCATATTTTTCCTTTCTGCTAATCAGCTTTCTAATTAAGTTTATTAAGTTACATTTATTATAAACTGCTCTTTAATTAGAACAGGAAATCAAAATTATTTATTTCTATACTAACATAAATTAATTATAGTTTCAACTTAATTTGCTTATTTTCTCAACATATTCCATATCTTCTATCTTAGAAATAGCAAAACATTTCTTTCCTAAATCTTTTAGTGATGCTCCTACATGATATAATTGTTTGTCATCTATTACTATGAATCTGTCATGAAACTTATTAGTTCTTGCTACTTTTAATACCGGATATTGTTTGTTAAATTTATTTATATCTAATCTATTTAAATTGCAGTTTGGTGAGGTTAAAACTACTGCTTCTACATTTTTATTTTTCTTTGATAAAATTTTTAAAATGCTATCATCAATGTAGTTATCTATAATTAATATTTTATGTTTTGCTTGCTTTATGATATCTATAATTAAACTATATGCATCATAAATTTGTCCTTCAAAAAATATTTTTTGATTAAATTCTTCTTTCTTATTTTTTTGTAATTCATCAAATACTTCATCAAATTTTTTATCATGTTCCAATAATTTATATTCTACATTTGTTAGTCTTTTAAATACTTGTGCATTATTTAAGATAAATTTTCGCATTTCTACAAAAGCATTCATAATATTGATACTTACTTTAATAGCAATTTCATTTTTTAATAATCCTGATAACATTGCTATTCCTTGTTCTGTAAATACATATGGCAATGTTCTTCTTCCACCGTAATTTTCTTTCTTTAAACTTGAGGTCGCAATTTGCGACCTCAAGTTTTCCGTCTCACTTTTTGTTAGTTGAAAGCAGAAGTTTCCAGGAAATCTTTCAATATTTCGTCTAACAGTTTCGTTTATACGTTTAGTCGAGTAATGATATAACATTGCAACATCACTATCTAGCATTACTTGTTTACCTCTAATTGTATAAATTAAATTCTTAATATTTTCTGTATCATATTTTACTATATTTACTTCTTCATCTACTAGTGCAATATTATTGTTTTCATTCATAAATATCACATCCTTGTTTTTATTGTTCTTATTATAGAACATTTGTTCTTTTATGTCAAGTGATTTTTATGAAATTTGTCCTTTATTTTTGTTTCAACCTCAAATATCCCAACTCTTCCCAAACATTATAAGCCAAATTAAGTCTAAACACTAAAGTAGGTTTAGCACCTGCCCTATTCTTATCAACAACACAAGCATAATATCTAACATCAGGGTCTTCATATTTCTTCAAATCATAAAATTTAGTATCAACTTCTTGTAAAGAATATTCATATTTATCTAAAGTATCTCTGTTAATCTGTTTCATCAAACATAAAGTATCTAAAACCTCTTTAACAGTTCTACTAACTGCTAAATCATTTACGTTTAGATTTACTGGCAATGTATCACTTTCAGCTAATTGTAAGGTTGAACAAATGTAGATTCCTAAATTTTGTGCTAAATTTGAAAGTATTGTAGCTGTTTTCTTTAATTCTTCGCCTATACCAATATTTGCTGTATCGGTTTTCAAAGTATCATAAAATACATATTCTATTTTTTCTTTGTAGTAATAATTTAAAATTACTTTTCTTAGCTCATCATTTGTATGGTCTGTTATATTGATAAAATATATTGAATTTTTTATTTCTTTATTAACCCAATCTGTTACACTAATTACTTTCTTAAACTCACTAGAAACCTCTATTAATCTTTTTACAAAATCTACTTGTTTTTCTTTTTCTCCCTTCTTTGCAAAGCCATTTTCATCTACTTCTACTTTTTGGCCTTTATCTGGTCTAAATTTAAAATCTAATAGTTCTCCTTCTGTTTTTTGTATTTCTTGACCATGTAATTTTTGAATAGCTTTATTATTTAATATTGTAGTTATTAAACATAGTTTCATTTTCTCTTCTGACATTTCATTTGATATAATTAAAACTTTCTTTTTGTGTACAAAAGCAGTATGTGCTGCAATATCAATTGTGAACCTACTTTTTCCTGCATTTGAAGGCATTGCAAATGCCATAGTTTCACCTTTTCTTATTCCTTTAAATACTTGTGATAATATTGGAAATGGCAATGGTAAACCATTTGTTAAGTTGTTATCTCCTAACTCTAAAAAACTTGTCAAGCCTTCATTTAATATACTTCTTTTAAATTTTTCTGTATCACTTACTTGTATTACTGCATTTTCAACTTCTTCGACTGACATTTTGTCATATAATTCATATTCTCTAATTTCAACTACCTTGTCTTGAATTGTCTGAATTGGTATTGCTAAATAATGTTTTCTTAATACAAAAAGTTTTCCTAATTCCAGATATACTTTTTCCATATTATATTGTTTATCTTGAACCTTTTGTTTTAATTCGCCTTTTAATTCATATGTTCTTTCGTTTTCTCTTGCAAAGTTAAATCCTTCTTTTGCAGCTTCTGGTGTGTATGCACCACCTTCTGTAAATAGTACACTTTTATATATATTCAAGATTTCGCTATCTTCAAAATAACAATCATCATGTAGGAAATAGTATTTTACAATATATTTAGGGTTATTTAATAATAGTCCCATATATATGTGTTCTAATTCTATATTACTTAATAATGGTGGATATATTGATTTATCTTCTTCTTTCTTTTTGGCTCTCTTTTTAACTACCTTTTCTTGGTTTTCTTCATTGTTTTCCATTTCTTTTATTTTTTGCAATTTTTCCATTGCAGCTTTATATTCTCCTTTGGCTAAATCTGCTTTGATCTCTTCAATTAATTCTTCATTTTGTTCTGTCACTGGTATATTGTTTATTAATTCATATACTTTATCTAAATCCATCTTTCTCCTCCTTTATTTTTTATTTATTATATATGTTTAAATTTCTGAAATCAATATAAATTTTAAAATCTCACTGTTTTTTTGTAGCTTGGTGTGGTATAATTTTATAGAAATTTTTTAAATCGTCTGATATATAGAAAGGATGTTAATAATTATGGCATTTGATGGAATAGTTACAAGAGCAATAGCATCAGAACTTCAAGAACTATCTGGTGCAAGAATAGATAAAATATTTCAACCAAGTAAAAATAACGTTTTAATTGGTTGTTATTTAAATAAAAAGAATTTCTTAATTAATATAAATATAGATTCAAGTAATTATAGAATTCATTTAACAACTCACCCAAAGTCTAATCCTCAAGTTGCACCTAATTTTTGTATGGTACTTCGTAAACATTTATTAGGATTACATATAAAAAATGTAATTACAAATAACTTAGAAAGAGTAATTACAATTGAGTTTGAAGGCTTTGATGAAATTGATGATATTCTAAACAAAAAGCTAATTATTGAATTAATGGGAAAACATTGCAATATTATATTATTAGATGAAGAAAATAATATTATAGATAGTATGCGTCATATACACCAAGAAAATGGTTTTCGAAATATAGTTCCACATACTAAATATGTTTATCCTTCTACTGAAAAACAAAACTTTTTAGAATGTTCGTCTTTTGATGATTTTTCTAATCTAATACCTATCAGTAGCAGTTTGGATGAATTACCTTCTATTATCGCTAATCTATTTAATGGAATTAGTCAAACTTTTATAAAGGGTGCAATTTATGAACTGGGAATTGATAGTGTTAATTCTGAAAGTTTGGAAAAATTATATAATTATATTCGAACTGTTATTTATAATACTGATAATGGTAAGTTGGAGTTTGGAGTATTAAATTATAAAAAGGATAAGAAGGATTATTATATCAAGACTTCAAATGATGTAAAAACTGCTTTTTCTTTAAGTTTCTTTTTAGATGATTTTTATTATGAAAAAGAATCTTCTTTAGAATTCAAGACTTATCGTGATAGTGTTTTAAAGATGATTTTAGAAGTTTTGAATAAGTATAAAAAACGTCTTGATAATATGAATAAGAAATTAGCAGAATGTGATGATATGCAGAAATATCAACTTTATGGAGAATTGATTACTGCAAATTTATATAGAATAGATAATAAACCTGTTTCTGAGATTTCTCTTGAAAATTATTATGATAATAATAAAGAAATATTAATAAAATTAGATAGTAGATATTCTCCTTCTATTAATGCTAAACGTTTTTTTAAGAAATATAATAAGTTAAAAAATACTTTGGAAATTGTTACAAAGCAAAAAAATGATACTTTAAAAGAGTTGGATTATATAGAAAGTATTGTTTATGAATTAGAAGCGGCATCAACTTTAGATGAAATTTATTCTATTTTTGAAGAAATTTCTGAAAATGTTATATTTTCAGATAAAACTAAAAAACTTTCTTCTAAGAAAAAAGATAAAATCAAGAAATCTTCTTTGACTAAAAATAAAAATGTTTCATTTAACCCTATTAAATATACAATCGGAAATTATCAACTTCTAGTTGGTAGGAATAACAAAGAAAATGATTATTTGACTTTGAAATACGCATCAAAAAATGATATTTGGTTTCATACAAAAGATATTCATGGCAGTCATGCAATTTTAAGATTAAATTCTAATGATATGCCTGATGAAGATGTATTAATTAGGTGTTCTGAAATTGCTGCTGCTCATAGTAAGGCTAAAAATTCTTCTAATGTTCCTGTTGATTATTGTGAAGTTAGATATGTTAAAAAGCCTAATGGTGCAAAACCTGGTATGGTGATTTATACGCATAATCATACATTATATGTGAATCCCAAAATTCATTTTTCATAGATATAAAAATAAAAGTATGTATTTATATATTTTTCCGTAATCCCCATTCAAGAAAATGTAATTCACTTACGTTCAAACATTTTCTAGAAAGGTCCCCACAATATACTTCAAAATATTTAAATACATACTTTTGTAATATAAAAATTATAATTATGCAATTTTTATTTCTACCAGAAAATTAAAACTGTCAAAACTGTTGCAACTACTATTTGGGAAGTTGTCAAATCGTTTGGTAATAAATCTATTTCTTCCCCTTCCTGTTTTTCGTTTACAATACTTACATTGTATGAAGCGACATCTTCTATTTTAAAAAGTAATTCGAAACTTTGAGTGTCTCCTTGTTGTAAATCATTTATTTGTATGTATTTTCTACCTAAAAATACATTTCTTTTTGAATATAAATCGACTTCTACATATTTTCCGTTTAAATCTTCTCCATTAGGATTTTGGATAAGTCCCCTTATTCTTCCATTTACTTTTGTTGCTTCTGCCTGATATATACTTACTTCTTCTACACTATCTTGTCTTTGAATATCTCTATAACTAGAATTTAGTCCTACATATATTAAGAAATCTGAAAATATGAAAAATGCTATTACTAATACAAAATACATTGCATATTTTTTTATTTTATCCATTTTATTCTCTCTTTCTTGTGTTAAATATGATAACACTTTTAATATCTACGTATATATTATACCAATTTTTCCTTTATTTTTCAAGGTTTTTGGTAAATATTGTTTTTAGAATTGCAAATTTATGTAAAATGTGCTATAATTTATATATTGCTAAACAGCAAGAAAATTAATAAGGGAGGTCCATAACTATGGCAGAAATTACACAGGGAGTACGGAAAAAAATAGACTTTAGAGTTGGAAAGTCGAAAAAGGGTTGTACTGATATGCATGTGCAATCATCGCAGAATTTGTTTCATATTTTTAAATATGATGAGTCTTTGATGGATTGCAAAAATGTTACTTATGGCTATAAAGGATTACTTCAGCCTTTGGTTATATATTTCAGCAAAGATGTGTCTGATGAAACAAAGGACGAAATTTATTCTTTAATAGAGAGTGAAAAAACTATGGATGAGCCACAATTGCAACCTGATTTAACAGCTTTAGCTTTTACAATTAGCGTACTGTGTAAAGTGAATATACATTTAGAATTAGGTGCTCCTGATTTAATGTATGTTTACAACTAATTTTTAGGAGGAGTTTGCAATTTAAACTCCTCCGCTATTTTTATATCTTTATTGCTTTGCCAAGATAAGTAGAATAAATATAAATCTTATCTACTTTTCTATTCAAAGCATCTTCAAGAGCTTTTTTATACAATTGTAATTGACTATCATATTTTTGTATTAGCTCCTCTGCCCCGTTTTCTAAATAATCTGTTTTGTAATCCAATAGTACTAAATTGCCATTTCTATCAATGTAGTAAAGGTCTATTATACCTTGAACTAATATTTTTTCTTCTACATCCTTTTTATAAATTTCCTTTGCAGGAATTGTCATATAAAATGGTTCTTCTCTATGTACTTCTTTTGCATTTTTTAACTCTTCCCATATATTTGATTTTGTAAATTTCAGAACTGCATTTATATTAATATTTTCCGCTTCTAGTTGTGTGATAATTTCCCTATCTTTTAAATTATTTACCAATTCTTTTATGTCTGATAGTTCATACTCTTTTCCAATCTCCAATTTTTGCATACATAAATGTAATAAAGTACCCTTTCTTGCACCAGTTAATTTTTCTTGTTCATCATTTTTCATAAATTTAGGAATTTCAAATTTATCATATGAAGACTTGCTATCTTCTTCATTCAAAAAGCTTTCAACATTTCTTATGGCTCTATTATTTTCATTCGCCAATTCTTTCAACTCAGTAACTGAAGTTTTAGTTGGAATTGCAATTGATGCTTCATATTTATATTTGTTTTCTATTACATTTTGTATATCTTCTATGTTTTTAAATTTAGCACTTAGGTCATTTAAATTATGATTATCTAGCAAACCAATTACATCAATATCTTCATCATTTGATTTCTCTAATAATTTTAGCAACTCTGATTTGTTATGTATATGAAGTTCTGCTATATCTGTTATATTTTCTTTTTCATACATATATACAAGCATTATCCAATCCAAATATTTTTTGTATTTCTTTAATAAAATTGGATTAATTTTATTTTCATCATTTAAAGGATATTGCTCGATTTGCCCCATCATTTTTTCTTTTATTTTATCATAATCTTTTTGAATTCCAGTAATAAATAGTTTTTCTTTAGCTCTTGTTAATGCAACATATAGGATTCTCATTTCTTCTGAAAGTGTTTCTGTTAAAATTTTATTTCTAATTGCTGCTTTACTCAAAGTATCATATTGTATTTGCTTTTCATAATCAATATATTTTACACCTATACCCATTTCTTGATGTAACAATATACTTTCATTTAAATCCATTAAATTGAATTGTTTCCCTGTGCTTGATAAAAATACAACTGGAAATTCAAGTCCTTTACTTTTGTGTATACTCATTATTCTAACAACATTTTCATTCTCTCCAATAATTTTCGCTGCTCCTAAGTCTCCACTGCTTAGATGTATTTTTTCAATAAAATGTATAAAGTTATATAATCCTTTGAAACTTGCTGTTTCATATTGTTTAGCTCTTTCAAATAACATTCTTAAATTTGCTTGTCTTAACATTCCATTTGGCATAAGGCTAACATAGTTATAATATCCAGTATCTGAATATATTTTCCAAATTAGTTCATCTAAAGCTAAATATTCTTGTTCTTTTCTCCAATTATCTAAATTATTTAAAAACTGCTCTATTTTATTACTTAATTCACTATCTACTGATATTTTAGCCTTTTGCATACATGTATAAAAATCATCTTTTTTATCACTTAAACGTATTTGTATCAATTCGTCATCTGTAAATTTTCCAATCGTTGACCTTAATACTGTTACTAAAGGAATGTCTTGAATTGGATTATCTATTATTTTTAATAAACTCATTATTGTTTGTATTTCTATTGAGTCTAAATATTCTTGTGAACTGTCTGAAAATACAGGTAATCCCAAATTTAATAATTCTTGTTCAAATATTGGAGCAGATTTTGAAGTTGCTCTTAATAGAATAACGGCGTCTTTATATTCTATATCTCTGTATTGCTCTTTTTTTCTGTCATATACTTGAAATTTGTTTTCTATTAGTTCCTTTATTTTATTTGCTACAAATCTTGCTTCTAACTCAATATCTTCAATGTGTTCTTCTACTTCTTCATTATTTTCATCTTTATTAATTTGTTCTTCTTTATTTTTTTCTTCTAATTCATTAAATATTTCATTTTCTTGTTCTTTTGTTTGTATTATATGAATTTCTGTTTTTTGATTTTGATTAATCTCTGGATAATTCGCACCTAAGTTCAAATATTCTTCTTTATCATATAAGATATCTCCTAATTGATTGCTCATAATATCTTGAAAAATGATGTTTGTGAAATCTAATACATTTTTCTTGCTACGAAAGTTTTTAAATAATTGTATTTTTAAGTCATCATTTTCGCCTTTTTCTTCTTTTTTCTTATATGTATCATATTTGCTCAAAAACAATTCTGGCATTGCTTGTCTGAATTTATATATACTTTGCTTAACATCTCCTACCATAAATATGTTTTTGTTATTTGAAACAGCTGTCAAAATATATTCTTGTACCAAGTTACTGTCTTGATATTCATCTATTGCAACTTCTTTAAATTTATTTTGATATTTTTTTGCTATTTCACTTTTTTCAATATATCCTTCTTCATCTGTTTTTAAAAGTATTTTTAATGCAAAATGCTCTATATCATGAAAATCTACTATATTCTTATCTCTTTTTCTTTTTGAAAATTCTGTTTGGAATTCTAATATTAAATTTTCTAGCTTTTTTAAAACTAGATACATATCATATATATCTTGATTTGCTTCTTTTGAATTGCAAATTAGAATTTTTTTAGATATGTTCTTTATTTTCTCTTTTACCTCATCTCTTACATCTTTTGCTTTTTCCTTTATCTCTAAATTGCTACTTTTTCTAGGCCAGGTAACAAATTCTAAATTATTGGCAATAGTATATGCATCCTCCCAAGAATTTGTATGTTCTTTTAGAGTTTCTAATTGTTCAATATCACTTCTAATCGTTTGCCAAAATTTCTCTAATTCCGGTTCAACACTTAAATGTTTTTCTATTCTATTTAATGCTGTAATACTATCTACTACAATTTCTTTTACTTCTTTTAATAATTCTTTTCCCCATATTGTGTTACTAAAGTCTTCCTCTAATTTGTCTTCTAAATTGAAAATTTCTATTTTATCATTTAACCATTTTTCAGGAAATGGATTACTATGTATGTATGAATATATTTTTAAAACTAAATCTTTTAAAGGTGTATCATCTCTGTAACTTGTATAAATATTTATTAATTTTGTAAAATCTTCATCTTCTTTTTCATATTTCTCTTCAAATATGTCATCAATTACTTCTTGTTTTAATAGTTCTATTTCAGAAGTATCTGCTATTCTGAAATTTGGAGATATGTTTTCTAATTCGTAGAAGTAATTTCTTACAACTTCTAAACAAAATGAGTCTATTGTACATATACTTGCTTTGTTTAATAAAGTTATTTGTTTTTGCAAGTTTTCATTTTCTGGTTCTTCATCTAATTTTCTATATATCGCATCTAGTACTCTTTCTCTCATTTCAGATGCTGCTGCATTTGTAAATGTAACTACTAATATTTCGTCTATATTGATTTTTTCGTTTAATACTTTGTTTATTATTCTTTCTACTAATACTGCTGTTTTACCACTTCCGTGCTGCTGCAGCAACTAATATGTTTGAACCTTTTTCATTTATGGCTTGTTCTTGTTCTTTTGTCCATTTTACTTCACTCATGGCTTCCTCCAATTTCAATTTTTATTATTATATCAAATTTATCTTAAATTTTCTATTTAGATTTATAATTTATTTTGTTTTTTCTTAAGAATTTTTTAATAGACTTTTTATTTATTATATGTTAAAATTCTTTTGTTGAAAGGGATGATTTTTGATGTCAGATTATAAAAGATATAATCCAAATTTCAAATCTGGTTTAAGCAATGAACAAGTAAATGAAAGAATAAAAGAAAATTTGATAAATCATGATACAACTGTTCCAACAAAAAGTGTTAGACGTATTTTATATGAAAACTTTTTTACTCTATTTAATGTTCTAAACTTAATACTTGCAATTGCAATATTTGCAGTTGGTTCATATAAGAATATGTTGTTTTTATTTATTGTTATTATAAATACTGCAATTAGTACAATTCAAGAAATACATTCAAAACGAGTTGTAGATAAATTATCACTTATGGCTACATCTAAGGTTAATGTTATTAGAAATTCTAAAAAACAAAATGTTTCTATTTATGAACTTGTATTAGATGATATTGTTGAATTTAATACAGGTAATCAAATTCCAACTGATAGCATAATACAAGATGGTGAAGTTTTAGTTAATGAGTCTTTTATTACTGGTGAGCCTGATAGTATTACTAAGAAAAAAGGTGATACTATTTTGTCTGGTAGTTATATTGTAAGTGGTAAGTGTTTAGCTAAGGTTGAACATATAGGAACAGACAATTATACTTCTAAGATTTCAAGTGGTGCAAAATATATCAAAAAAGTTAAATCTGAAATAATGACTTCATTGAATAAGATTATTAAGGTTTTAACATTTATTATTATTCCTATTGGTATTTGTATGTTTTATAGCCAATTACATTTACAAGGAAATACTTTGCAAGATGCTGTTGTTCAATCTGCTGCATCAATTATTGGTATGATTCCAGAAGGACTTGTTCTTTTAACAAGTACAGTTCTTGCTATTAGTGTTATTAGATTATCTAAGTCTAAGGTATTGGTTCAGGATTTGTATTGTATCGAAACTTTGGCAAGAGTTGATACTTTATGTTTGGACAAGACTGGTACTTTGACAGAAGGTTCTATGGAAGTAAAGGATTTTGTATGTGTAAATACTGATAAAAATAATATAGAGAATATTTTAGCGAATATCTCCAAATTTTCTGAAGATGAGAATTCTACTATTTTAGCTATCAAGGATTATTTTTCGAATATTGAAGAAGAATTTAAGCCTATAAATAAAATACCTTTTTCTTCTGATAAAAAATGGTCTGGGATTTATTTTGAAAATCAAGGTACATATATTATTGGTGCTCCAGAATTTGTGTTGAAAAATGATTTTGATAAGTATAAAGATGATATAAAGAAATATTCAGAAGATTACAGGGTTTTGGTTTTGGCTCATTCTGAACATGATTTTAATAATAAGAATTTGCCAAGTGATATTACTTTATTAGGTTATGTGTTTTTGCTTGATAAAATACGTCCTGATGCAAATAAGACTTTAGAGTTTTTTGAAAAACAAGGTGTTGATATTAAAATTATTTCAGGTGATAATCCTATTACTGTTTCTAAGATTGCAAAAAATGTTGGAGTTAAAAACTATGATAAATATATTGATATGTCAACAGTTAGTGATGATACTGATTTAAAGGACATTGTTTTAAATTATACTATTTTTGGTAGGGTTTCTCCTACTCAAAAACAATCTCTTATTAAATCTCTTAAGGATAATGGCAGAACTGTTGCAATGACTGGTGATGGTGTTAATGATGTTCTTGCTTTAAAAGAAGCGGATTGTAGTGTTGCAATGGCAAGCGGAAGTGATGCAACTAAGAATATTTCTCAATTGGTTTTATTGAATTCTGATTTTGCTGCAATGCCTAAAATTGTTGCTGAAGGAAGAAGAACTATTAATAATATTCAAAGGTCTGCTTCACTATTCCTAGTAAAAACCATCTATTCAACTATATTTGCATTAATGTTTTTATTTATGGGTGAACAATATCCTTTTGAACCAATACAATTATCATTAATTAGTGTTACAACAATTGGTATTCCTTCATTTATGTTAGCATTAGAGCCTAATAAAGAAAGAATTAAAGGAAGATTTTTGCAAAATGTTGTTGCAAAGGCTTTCCCTACCGCAATCACAAATGTTATAACTGTTTTTGTTTTGACTTTATTAAATAAATTTGGAATAATCGCTGAAGAATATTTTTCTAGTTTATGCGTAATTTCAACAGGACTTAGTGGTTTGGCTTTATTGTTTACTTTGACTAAATCAAGAAAAAGTGAACATTCAAAATTGCCTTTTTCTATATATAGATTAGTACTTGCAATTTGTATGACTATTTTGTTTGTTTTGGGCTTAACGATTGGTTCTTCCCTATTTAGTATTGTTGATTTATATGTTATTAGAGATTTTGTTTTTGATGTTTTAGTTGTTGTGATTGTTAATTTTGTTATCTTGAATTGGTTGTTTGCTAAGGTGCTGAAATTAAAGTAAGTTGTCCTTAAATATTTGAATATTTTAACTAATGCTTAAATTTCTTGCTTTATATTTAATTTTTTTAATAAAAAATCCTATCATATTTAAATAAATTCATAACATGATAGGATTTTTGTGCAATTATTATATATCAGCAAAAGCTAAAAATGTTCTTTTTAATTCTTCAAATGCTAAATTCACTGTTTTTGATATATAAGAACTACTACTAAATACTGTATAAGAAAGATAACGTTTCATATTTACATATTTATCATAAAATTTGATTGCATCTGTAACTTTTTTGTCTTTAGAGATTTTAAATTCTCTGCAGAAATTATCTTCTTCGCGGAATTCCTTTTTATAACATAATATTATAGTATCTATTTCTGTAAGTTTTATATACATTCCATTTATATCTTTTTGCACATTTCGTGCATTAATTGCATGCTTGGAATCAGGATATTCTACTTGATACTTTAAAAGTTCTACTTCTAGTTCTTTTATAGCATTATTAAAATTTGTAATAGCACTTTGAAATTCTCCTCTTGCAACCCGATATTTTTTTGCTTGCTCGTTTTCTTTGTTATTGCACATTTTTTCTTCCTCCTTGATATTGAATTCAATTTTCAAGTTACTAAATATAGCTAAATTGCTATGTGTATATTTTAACATGATTACATAATTTTGTAAAGAAACCTTTATAACGTTTACTTTAAATTGTTTTTTAACTCATCTTTAATTCAAAAGCAGTTGAATTTTGCATAATCGAGTAGAGAATAAATAATTATTTTATTTATTCCCTCTCACACCACCGT
>CAMLUO010000029.1 GCA_946487895.1 uncultured Clostridium sp. | reverse complement strand
TATTTTTTCAATTTTATTTATTCGGTCCATAGCGAGGTACGAGCTATTTAGTACATGCACAAGCATTTAATATAATTTTACTAATAAAGTGCAATTCTAAAACCAATACTATGATTAGGATTTGTTATTCCATTAACATTTCTATAAGCCATTGGATAAGTTTCACTACTATTATATGCATAACCACCTCTAATAATAAATGGATTACTCTCACCTGATGCTTCCAGAGTCATTTCCCACACATTGCCTGCTAAATCATAAATATTCATTGTTTTTGTTTGTTCTGAAGCTCCTGTTGTTAATAATTGTTTATAATTTATATCTTCTGATGTTTGCATATTTTCTACGTAATTTATAGTATCTATATTGTATTTTGTCCATTCTTTATGTGATTCATTATAAGGTTCTATATTATACATTCCATTATTTAATTTTAAACTAGAATTTGAATAGTTTCCAATGATTCGACTATCATTCTTTAAAATATAATCTATTGCCAAAGTATTTTCTTGTAATTTTAGATTATTTTCTAAATATTTACATATTAAATCCCATTGTATACCAAACATTAAACTTGTTTTATTGGTCGAATTTGGTCTAATATCCGTAGAAAGTTTTTGTGCTTCTGAAACATTTACATAATTGTATGGAATATGTGATTTTTTACTTACTGCTACACTACTGACATCAGTATGTGAATACCTTGCCAAAGTTGTATTTGTATTACTACCCTCTATCCCTGCCTCAAATCTTGAAATCCAAAAACCTCCATTTTCATAGATAGATTTTAACATATTTTTATAAAGTTTATTATATTCTTCTGGGCTTTCAATTCCGCATCCTCTATACCAAGTATCACTACAATCAAGAACTTGAGATGAGCTACCAGTTCTATATTCATTTGTATACGTATGCAATGCATTTTCCAACGTAGTATAATCAACATCGTTTTCAAAATTCAACCCTTCCGGCATTTCACCCTTTGAAACTTCTATCCATGTCCATTCATTTCCATTAGCATCTATTATTACTAATCCATCTTCTAATGTGTTTTCTCCTTCTACTTGTGATACTGCACATTGAGCTGGTATAGTAATTGTTTCACCACTTGGATCTTCATACCCATGTTCTTCAAGATATGTTGCTGCCTCTATTGCTGTTAATTGTCTTAATTCATCTTCTTTTGCATGTTCTGTTGTCTCTTTTGCATCATTTGCTCTTGTTAGTATTCCATTCTCTCCTGCCAAAGTTGCAATGCTTACTCCTGCAAGAATTAGAAGCACAATTATTGTGATTACAAGTGCTATTAATGTAATACCATTTTGTTTTGTTCTTTTCATTTGTTTTTCCACCTTTCATTTTTTATTTTCTTTTACGGTTATTTGTATATAATAATTATACATAACCGTTTTCTTTTTGTAAATAAATTTTTCAGATTTTTTTACATTTTATCATTTATTTTTTATTTGTCAAGTCTTTTGAGTTAATCTTTTCAATCTTTATTTGCTATACTTTTTTTGGTGATTATTTTATGTATTTAAGTACTGCTGTTAAAAGTAGAATCTATGAGCTTTGCAATGAAAGAAATATTACTATTAACAAACTTTGTACTATTTCTGGTATTACACAATCTACTCTTGCCAATATTAATTCAAGACCAAACACTAACTTAACTATTTTAACCATTATGAGAATATGTAGAGGTCTTAATATTTCTATACAAGATTTTTTTAATTCTTCAATTTTTGATATTGATACTTTAGAAGATGACTAATCTTCTTTTTTATTATTTATCTTTTTCCTATTCTTATACTTTTATTTTATTAATTCATTTTTTTATATTTAAAATTTCTTTTATACTATTCAAAAAATCTTCAACTTTTTTTGCTAATTTTTCATAATCCTCTTTTCTTATCGTGTATCTGTTTGTTACTTTGCCATATACATTCTTTTTACATTCATTACAATCTGTATTTTTCCTTGTTTCTTCTATCTCATCTCCATTTAATTCTAGTATTATGTCATAATTTTTATTTTTAAATTTATATCGTCCATTTTTTACTTCATCATATATTATTATTCCCAAATTTTTATCCTTTAATCGTTTTTTTATTTCTTCTAAGTTTTCTCTAACATATGCTACTGGAAATCCTACCTTACACAATCCTTTTGCAAAACAACTTCTTTTTAATCCTAATGTATATTCTAGTATTATTGCATCTCTTCCTATACTGTTAAAAAATGCTCCTGTTTTTATCATTATTATTTTATTTGGATTTAAACTTTGCAAGCTTTCAATAAATTCGTAAAATTTCATTTCTCACCTCTTTTCCTAAAGCAAAAAAACGAGCACCCGATTTTTATTTCGAGCACCCGATTTTTATTTCGAGCACCCGATTTTTATTTCGAGCACAACATAAATCATACATTTCATGCATATTTTTAGTTTTATATTTTTGCAAGTAGTTTTTGTTATTTATCTTAAATTTATTGTTATTAATATTTCTTCATATCGCTGTAATTTTCACAACTCTCTCCTGTTACATAATTAATTGTAACTTCCGGTTGTACATTATATACAAAAACATTAAAACTAATGCCTTGTCCATTATCCTCAACCGAATATGCTTCCATTTCCACTCCATTAGCTAAAAGATTATCTCCTTCAAATATAGGAGTTACTCTGTATAAAACATGATTATTTGGATTTTGTTCAATATATTCAGCTACCTTATTTTCAAAAGGTAACATACCTTCTACATTAAAATATCTAGTACCAGTAATCAAATTCTTTTCATTTGCATTCTCTGCTGACAATTGATATCCAATCAGATGACATCTATTATATAAATACTCTCCATCATATTTTGCTTGAACCCAACCTGTTGGTTTTACATTACTAATACTTTCTCTTTCTTCTCCATCAACTGGCATTGTCTCTTTGCAAACATTTGCATATGCCACTCCACATCTACCTAATTCATCCAATTCACTATAATTCTCAAAACTTTCAGTTGTATACTCACTTTCTTCAAAATATGGAATATTATTATTTATCTCAACATATATATCTCCAACATATTCTGGAATATCGTCAATACTAATATTGATATTATTTTGAGCCAATTCACTTGTAGAACTTGTCAAAACTACATTATTCTCTACTTCATTATTTGTTACATTTGTTGTACCAATTATATCTTCTCCAAAATATATGCCAATTCCTATACAAATTGCAATTATTATTCCTATAAATTGTTTTATCATTTTACCTTGACTTCTAGAGTTTTGCCTTCTTCTACTCATTTTATCAACTCCTACATTGTATAATCTTTACTTTTAACATTTACATTCTATCATAATTTTTTTAATTGTAAAAGATGCTAATTATTTTATTAATTTTCCATTAATTCACTTTAAAAACACATTATTTTAGTATATAATATCTAAAAACAATTGATACAAACGAACTAATAGAAACGGTGATTGTTATGAAGATATTTAGAAAAATATTACTAATATTATTAATCTTAATAATAGTTGCTTGTGGTCTAATGTTTATACTTGGATATAGTGTATATTCATCAGCTTTAAAAAAAAAGCCATTACTTACTAGAATAGAAGAAGTAACAAGTGATGAACATTACACAAGCTTTGATAACTTATCAGAAGATTATAGAAATGCAGTTATTGCAGTTGAGGACCATAGATTTTACGACCATGGTGCTGTTGACCCAATTGGAATTGCAAGAGCATTATGGGTTAATGTTACAAACTGGGAATTACAAGAAGGTGGTAGTACCATAACACAACAAGTTGCAAAAAATGTTGTATTCTCACAAGAAGAAACTTTATCAAGAAAACTAGGAGAAATATTAGCTGCATATGATATTGAAAAAAATTATAGTAAAAATGAAATCTTAGCATTATATGTTAATACTTGTTATTTTGGAGAAGGATACTATGGAATCTATGATGCAAGTATGGGATATTATAATAAAGAACCAAAAGATTTAAATTTAGATGAAGCTTCAATGCTTGCTGGAGTTCCTAATGCTCCATCAGCTTATGCTCCAACTGTAAATCCTGACTTAGCAAAAAAAAGACAAGAACATGTATTAGAAAAAATGGTAGAAAACGGCTATATTTCGCAATCAGAAGCCAGTGCACTTTAAAAAGTGCATTTTTTCTTTTTATCTTCATATACTGTACTATACTGGAGGTACCATGAAATTTATTATTATAAAAAGGAAAAATATTATTATCACTTTAATCTTCTTTATTGTAGTCTTCGCTATAATATTTCTTTTACTAAATTTAAAAAACATTTCAGCAGATAAAAATTCTAATATAGATAATAGCAATAAATCTATACAAACCAGTAGCAATGAACTAGAAGATTTTTATAGCAAAATACAAAATCTAACTAATCAAAAAGAAAAAATTGCATATTTAACTTTTGATGATGGTCCTACTTTAAAATCTACAAATAAAATCCTTGATATATTAAATAAAGAAAATGTAAAAGCTAGTTTTTTTGTTATCGGAAAGCATGTAAAAGAACATCCTGAATTAGTAAAACGAGCATATGAAGAAGGACATTATATTGCAAATCATGGTTACAGTCATAATAATAGCAAATTATATTCAAGTGCAGATGCTTTTATAAATGAAATTACATCTACTGATATAGAAATTGGAAAAGCTATTGGAGTTAATGATTATTGCTCTCACATATTTCGCTTTCCAAATGGATATATGTCATCTGTTTATAAATCAAAAAAAGAAGAATACGTTACTCTTCTTTCTGATATTGATTATACATATATTGATTGGAATTGCTTAAATAAAGACTCTGAGAAAAAATACAGTAATCAAGAGTTATTAAATAACTTAAAACAATCTGCCAAAAATAAAGGTACTTTAGTTATTTTAATGCATGATACTTCTGATGTTAATCAAACAGATTTAGTCTTAAAAGATTCTATAGATTACCTAAAGGAACAAGGATATACCTTTAAAAATTTTTACGAATAGGGATTTAGGGGACGGTCCTAAAAATCCCTAAAAGCAGGGAATAAGGGACGGACCTCTAATCATAATTTAATTATAAAATGATAATATCTTAATAATTTTTGAAATTTCGAATGCAAATGAAATCTTGTTATACATTCTTAAATTATCAGGTAGGAGAATCTCAAACTTGCTTTGAGAGGTGCCTACATGATAATTTTAGAATGAATTCAAGATGTAATGTTAGCCGAGAAATGCAATAAATTATTAAAATATTATCATTAAAGTATAAAAGTATAAAAGGTCCGTCCCAAAATCCCTAAAAGCGGGGATTTTTAGGACCGTCCCCTAAATCCCTAAATCCTCACTTCAATCTCATATTCATTTCTACTTCCGTCTAGTTTAATGTGATTTTCAACCTCATTTCCATTTAAAGTAACTTTGCTTGTACCTTTCTCAAAAGTATTTTTACCATCAGGATTTTTAACAGTTATTTTATAAATACTATTTTGCCATTTGTATTGCATCTGGTATTCTTTCCAATTTTTAGGTATACATGGCAATATTGACAAATATCCATTTTCAACTTTTAATCCCAATATATATTCTATTCCAGCTTTATAATACCAACTTGATGAACCTGTATACCAAGTCCAACCACCTCTTCCTGCTAAGTTGTTTGCTCCATATATATCTGCTGGAATTACATATGGCTCTACTTTATATTTATTACATGCGTCTTTTGTTCTTGAATGTTCTATTGGATTTATCATTCTGTACCACTCTAATGCTTTATCTCCAAAGCCTAAAATACTTTCAGCTATTATTACCCAACATGAACTATGAGTGTATTGTCCTCCATTTTCTCTGACTCCTGGCAAGTATGATTTTATATATCCAGGTTCTAATTTGCTTTTTTCAAATGGTGGGTCTAATAGTTTGATTATTCCATTTTCTTTATCTACTAGATGATTTTCTAAACTTTCCATTGATATATATTTTTTGTCATTATCTCCTGCATTTGAAATAATACTCCAACTTTGTGCAATACTATCTATTCTACATTCTTCATTTTCCATACTTCCTAGTACGTTTCCATCATCCATAAATGCTCTTTTATACCATCTTCCATCCCATCCATTTGTATTTAATGCTCTTTTCAACTCATTCTTTATTCTCTCATATTTTTCTACCTTTTCTTTTTCTTTCAATATTTCAATAAATCCATCTAAAATAGTATATAAGAAAAATCCAAGCCATACACTTTCGCCTTTACCCTTATTTCCAACTGTACTAAATCCATCATTCCAATCACCAGAGCCAATCTTAGGCAATCCATTTTCTCCGAAATTGAAACTTCTTTCGATTGCTTTTATACAATGTTCATAAATTGTTCCTTTTTCTTTGCTCTCTGGATATTTATCATACCTTTCATCTTGCCCATCTTCTAGTTCTTTTCCTTCAATATATGGTGTTTCTATTTCTAAAATGCTCTCATCACCAGTAAATTTGATATATTCTAACACTAAATATGGTAGCCATAGCAAATCATCTGAAAATCTTGTTCTAATACCTCTACCTGTTTCGTCATGCCACCAATGTTCTACATCTCCTTCTATAAATTGATGTTTGCTGTGTTTTATTATTTGATTTTTCAAGTATTCTGGATTTATATATTTTAAAGCTAAAGTATCTTGAAGTTGGTCTCTAAAGCCATAAGCTCCTCCAGATTGATAATATCCACTTCTACCTAATAATCTACTTGAAATTGTTTGATAAACCAGCCATCCATTTAATAATATATTTGTTGATTCTAGTGGTGTATAAACTTGCAACCTATTTAGTCTTTCTTTCCATTGATTTTTTACATCAGTTAATTCCTGCTTACAATTTGCAATTTTTTGATATTTATATGCTGTATTTTTACAATCTATTAATTTTTCATCTGAACCTAGAACAAATGAAATTTCTTTTGCACTATAACTTTCTAATTCAACTTCTACTTCATATGCAATACATGCCTGCTTTCCAATAGAATTTTCTCTATTTAGGTTAACTTTATTTAATCCTTGTGGATTATCTAGTCCGCCCTTTCCTAAGAAAAATTTTTTATCACCTGTATATGAATTTATTTTTTCACTACTTGATACATAATTTATCATGTATGATGATTCTTCCGCATATCTATTTCTTGCATATAGTACATTATTATTTTTATCAAATTGTAAATCAATATATCCTTCTGTTTTCAAGTCATCTTCACCAATTGTTGGTTTCATATAATAATACAATTTTAATTTTTTCCTATTTGGCGTTGTATTTTTTAAAGTCAACATTTGAATTTTGCAAGCATCTTCATTTGGAACAAATACTTCTAACTCTTGCTCTAATCCATCACTTTTATGAATATATTTTGCATACCCAAAACCATAAACTACATTATAATTTTTATTATCTGGCATTGGATTTAAACCTAGAGACCACTTTCTAGAATTCTCTAAATCTTTTAAATAGATAACTTCTGATGGGATATCTAAATTTGCATTATTTTCCCAAGTTGACACCCTGTTTAGTCTACTATTTTTATACCAACTATATCCACCCATATTTTCTGTCATTACTGTTCCAAATTTTTCATTTGCTAAAATATGACTCCAAACTGTTGGCAATCTATTATCCTTATTTACTTTTATTATATATTCTTTTCCATCTGGAGAAAAAGCACCATATTCATTATAATATTTCAAATCTTCCCTATTTTCCAATAAATCCATATCTTCTGTCTCATCTATAGCTTGTGGAAGTTGACTTTCTTCTTCAATTTCTTTTCTACTATCTAAATATCTTTCTTCAATATCTTTTATATTATTTTTTAATCCACCTTTATCACTATTTATAACTATATCTGCTATAAAATCTAATAATTGAATGTCTTTTTTATCAATTTCACCTTTTGTTAATGTAAAAATTCCACCTCTTTGATTTTTCAAATATACCATATGTGAATTTAAAATTGCACCTTCAATTTCTTCTCTTACATAGTTTTCGTAACTATGTTTTTCTTCATCTAATATTACAATCTCAACCTCTATATTTTTCGTTCTAAAGAATTCATATGCTTTTAGCACTTCTTTTATGACATATTTGTCGTTTACGTTTTTCATTTTCACAAGAATAACTGGCAAATCACCTGATATTCCATACTTCCATAAATCACTTTGTTTAAATACTATTTGAGGGTTTGTTTTCTCTTTTCTTTGACTGCTTAACGGATTTGTGAAAATTATATACGAAAGCATTCTTTGATATATCTCAATTTCGCTTCCTTTTATTCTTAAATATCTACTTTCAGCCTCCACTCTTGCCTTTGATAATTCAAATTCTTTTTTTACATTTTCTGCTGATTTATATTTTTCTAAATGATTTAATACTTGTTTTTCATCTTCTCCTACTGATAAAATAAAATCTACAATCACTTTTTCCTGTGCCTTTACCTTAATTGTCCTCTTTTCTGCAATTATTGGTTCTGTAACTAATCCTATTTTTTTAGAGAAAGGTATTGAATTTTTAATCATATTTGGAACTTCTAAATTTCCTCTACCTGTAAACTTCTCTGCTTCTAATTCATACTCAAAATCCCCAATTGTTTCACTATTTGTGGATAAAGTTGTTGCAACAGTAATTTTAGGTTGATTCTTTTCCCTTACTTTTCTTGTTGTTACCAAACTATTTGTTTTTTCATCATATTTTGTAGTTAAAAACAAATTATTAAACACCGGATGTGCATAATCTTGTTCTTTCTTTGATAACACTGGTTCGAAATATGAAGTAACTTCTACTATATCATCTTCATTTCCCTGATTCTCTATTATTAATCTTCTAATTTCTACTGGTTCATTAGAACTTACAGTTGTATTTATTTTCACTTTCAGATTATTATTTTTTATTTCCTGCTCATCTTTATCTGGCATAAAACTTATTTGATATTGTCCATCATTAAATCCATAATTTGAACTTATTAAAGTCTTACTTTTTACACTCTTAACTGCAAAAAATATTCCTTGTGCATAATCTTTTGTAGGTTTAAATCTATTTATATCAATTCCCCTATATCTACTTACACCTTGACCTTTTTGATTCATTGCAACGATATAATCTTCATTTGAAATCACATTTCCAATATCTAATCTTTCTTCTATTTTTTGATATGTTGTTTGGATATAATCTTCATAATCCTTGTATTTTAGTTTTTCTACCTTTTCCTTTTTCTCTTTTGTTGTTACAAAAGTTTCTGGCATTGTTTCTTGTAACAAAATACTAACTGCATCAATTTCAGGATTTTTCATAAATCTTTTTTGCAAAATATTATTATTAAATAAATTATTAATTGATAGCAAAATTAGTCCTTGATGATGTGCCATATATGTTTTTACTACACTTGATATTTTCCCTCTTTCTACTCTTTCTGGTGTATAATCTATTGATTCATAAAATCCAAATTTTCCATACATTCCTTCTTGTTCTAATCTTTTCAAATTCTGGACTTCCTCTTTTGGCACTTCATTTATTGCTAAAATACCACCATAACTAGATACAACCATTTCATCTGCA
This sequence comes from uncultured Clostridium sp., assembly GCA_946487895.1. Lineage (GTDB taxonomy): Bacteria > Bacillota > Clostridia > TANB77 > CAG-508 > CAG-269. The sequence continues at coordinate 5,531 of CAMLUO010000029.1, read as the reverse complement.
AGCCCTCTTTTTAATCCAAGCCATGGTATTCCAAATGCCTTATATTGATAATTTGATTTTAAATCTTTTAGGTTAAAAGCTGCTTCTGATATTCCCCAAGCAATATTTAATTTCTTACTATATTCCATCTGACTTTTAATCATGAATTTACAAGATTCATCTAATAGGCTTCCCTCATAACTTGGAATATTTATATTAGGCATTAAATATTCAAATGCAGTACCAGCCCATGAAATCAAGCCTTTATATTTTCCTAATTTAGTAAGTGTTCTACTTAAATAACTCCAATGTTTAGCAGGTACATCTTTTTTAGCTATTGCAACTAGACTTGCTTGTCTTGCTTCAGATGCAAGTAAATCATAATATGAATTTGTTAATTTATTATCTTCTATATTAAATCCAATTGAAAAGATTTGCTCCTCTTGGCTGTATAAATATGAAAAGTCTGTATCATTGATTAATTTTGTTACTTTTTCTAGCAATTCATTTAATATCTCTATTTCATTGACAATTTTATTTTTATTTATTTCTTCTTTTCTTTTTTCTTCACTATCTATATTTTCTATTTCATTTTCACTTTCACTATTATAATTTTTGGCGATGCTAATTCTCTCATCTAAAAAAGATTTAACCACATACAAATATCCAACAAAATTACCACTGTCAACTGTTGAAATATATCTAGGAACTAAAGGCTCTTTTGTTTGTATTTGATACCAGTTATACAAATGGCCATTCCATTTTTGAAGTGACTCTACACTATTTAGTATGTTTTTTAGTAACTCAATTGCTTTTTCAAATGTTATATATTTTAAATCATAAGCAGATATAACTGCTAAAAGAGATAAACCAATATTTGTAGATGATGTCCTTGCTACTGTTTCTTCTTTTCTATCTTCTTGATAATTATCTGGTATTAAATAATTATTTTCCTTTGTCAAATAAGTCTCAAAAAAGTCCCAAGTCTTTTTACCAATTTCTAAAACATAATCTCTATCTTTTTGATTTAATTTTTCAATTGCAGGATGTTTTTCGATTGTTCTACTTACATACCACATTATACATGGAGCAACCATCCATAGAAGTCCTAAAACACACGCAAAACCATTTTGCTTCAAAAATCCTAACCCAATTGATGTTACACCTGCAAGTACATTAAATGCCATTTGATTAAAATATGAAACAAGACTTGATTTTGATTGTTTCTCCGCTTCTTCTGAAGTTGTCCATTCTAATAGATGCTTTTTACTTATACACATTCTATATATTGTTTTTGTAATTGATTTTATTGACACATATGCTTTATATGGTAAAACTGCTAAAGTTATAATTGCTCTTAAAAAAGTTCCTTTAAAACCTGTGATTTTTGGAGCAAAAGTCTTTTGCTTTTCTTCTCCTTCTTTCTTAAATATCAATCTATTTAAAAATTCTAAAATATATGGCAATATAGAAATCAGTAAAAGAAATGTAACAATCCCATAAATTTTTTGGCTATATATAATACCCAAAATACTTGTATATATCATTGCTACAATAATACTAATTTCTAGTAAACTTCTTCTTAAATTATCAAATATTTTGTATTTTGATAACAAATTTAATTTCTTATTCCCAATCCATTTTGTAATCTGCCAATCTCCACGAATCCATCTAGCAAGCCTTGTCATAAAACTATTGTATTTTGTAGGATATCCATCCATAAGCAAAATATCAGAAGCTAAGCCACATCTCAAATAACAGCCTTCAAGCAAATCATGACTTAAAACTGTATTTTCTGGAATTTCACCCTTTAATACTTTTGAATATACCTCTAAATCATAAATTCCTTTTCCAGTAAAAATACCTTCATTAAAATTATCCTGATATGTGTCTGAAATTGCATTACTATATGAGTCAATTCCTCCTGCTCCTGCAAATATTTTTGTAAATACTGTTTTAAAACTTATATCTAAATCAATACCTACTCTAGGTTGAAGTATTCCATATCCTTCTGTAACAGTATTTGTGGCTGGATTTATTACTGGTTTATTCAATATATGTGACATTGCACCTATTAACTCAAATGCTGAATTTAGAATTAAATCAGTATCTGCATCTAAAGTAATAATATATTTTATTTTTGGTATATTATCTAAATCTTCTAAAGTATTTTCTCTAAATGGATTTTTAGTATTTCCCAACAAATATTCATTTAGTTGTGAAAGCATACCTCTTTTTCTTTCCCAACCAAGATATGAATTTTCTCCTTCATTCCAAATACGTTTTCTATATATAAAGTTAAAAATTCTTTCATTGTATTTTTTATTTAATTCATTTACTAATTTTTTACCTTCTTGTATTACTTCTTCATCAAAATCTTCTTCTCTTTTATCACTTTCTGAACAATCTCCAAGTAAAGTAAAATACAAGTTTTTACTTTTATTTGCTAAATAATATACTTCTAGTTTTCTCATTAATTCCTGCACTTTTTCTTTTGATTTTACTATTGTTGGAATTACTACCATTGTTGCCATTTCTTCTGGAATTTCATCTAGCAAATCAAGTTTTGGTATTACTTTTGGTTTTACTATTTTACTTAATATATATTGTATTATTTGTGTTGACAATTCTGATATTGGAATAAAAAATATGATTAATGTTAATATTGATATCCATAAATTGCTAGTTTTGAAATTTATAATACTTGAAATAATTATATCTATGATTAATGTTGTAATATAAATTGCTGTTATATAGATTTTTGTTTTTCCTTTTTGACTTATTGAATTTTTATCTTTATATTTTAGTACTGCATATAGCTCATCAATTCCTTTATCTATTAAATAATATCCTATGTGTGATTTTTTGTTTTCTGTATTATCATTTTCTGCAGTTTCTCCATGTTTTTGTGCTAATTCTAAAGTTTTTCTAGCTATATATATTTCTGAAATCTTAGTTTTTTTAGATATTTCCTTTATAGCATTTCTATAATATTCCTTTGTTTTATTATCCATATTTATATATGTGTTACTAGGGTCTTGTCTTAAAATTTCTTCAACACCATTTATTTTTTCAAATATTTCTAAGAAATTTATTCTTTGAATTTTTTTGATACTTGTAATACTATTTCCCATACTGACTTTTCTAACAGCTATGTCAAAATGTTCTTTTTTTATCACATCTTGTACTGTTGTTCCAGCCATTTCAACTGCTTCTTCTAATACTTTTAAATAACTATATCCCTTTTTTCCATATCTTTTCAATATATATGACATGTATTCTATAAATGGATATTTCATGTCTTGGAAACTATCTTTTTCCATCTTTTTGCAGGCACTTGTTTTACATACTATATTTGTTTTATTCTTATTTTCTACTAGTCTTTCTACTATATTTTCTGCTCTAAATTTTTGCATTTGCGAACTATATATTCTTTCACACAATTCTCTTATATTTTCTATTATTGATATTTGCAAAAATATCCCTATATTCCAAATTTCTTCCATGCTTAATGTCTTTTTACTTTGATAGCTTTGCAATGCTTCTTCTAATTCTTCTTTTTCTATTTTGTTATCTGTATATGCTACTATTTCTGCTGCTAGTACATAGATTCTTGCAAATCCTTTATATTTTCCATTTGCAATTCCTAAAAAGTTTTTGTATTTTTTTAGTGGTAATTCTTTTTCTATTTGTTTTACTGTTTGTTCTATGATATAGAAGTTATCTAGTAACCATTCTCCTGCTGGATGTATGCTTATTCCTAGTTTTAAATGTTCATTTAATAGTTCATATACTTGTTCTATTGTTTTATAGTTTTCTATCATGTTTGGTATAGGATATGTTTGCTTATCACTTTTGTTTTTTAAGTTATGGCTTGATGCTATTTTTTGCAAATGTCTATTTAGTTGCTCTTTGTCTAATAACGTTCCATCTATTTTTAATATTTTTGTTGTTTTCAAAAATTTCCACTCCTTGCTTTTTATGTTTTATACATATTGTTTGCAAAGAGTGGAAATTTTATACTTTTTTTGTTTTTAATTCAGAAAATTTAATTTTATTTCAATATTTAAAAGGCACTATACAATCTAGTGCCTTTTTCTTCTCTTTGACGGATATACTGCTACAGCCATTGAGAATCCTACGATTCCAATAAGCCATGTTGCCATTTGTAATACTGTGTCCAAGATACCAGTGAATGGCATCCCAAAATACAGATAAAGCCATGTGGCTAATGCTCCTACAAACATTACAAAACCTGCAGCTCTTGCAATTATAATCCGTTTTTTTGCTCTTTTCATCTTGTTTCCTCCTTATTAAGACTATACTCCCTAGTCTTGAATCTCAACTAATAGTTACAACTATATTATACCACTTTTTATGTAAAAATGCAAAGATATGTTTTTGACTATGGTTTCCTTATATCTTCATTAGCTGTTCCTTTGTCAAACCTGTAATTCTAATAATAAAGTCTAAATCCACTTTTTCTTCTAACAATTTTTTAGCTACACTCATAATTCCTTCTTCTTTTCCCTCTTCCCTTCCTTCTTTTTTTGCTTTTTCAAAATCTCTTCTTATTACCTCTTGTGCGTGTAACATTCCTTCTCTTCTCCCTTCTTCTTTTGCTTTTTCAAAGTCCCTTCTTATTACCATCTGTGCATGTAACATAGCATCTTCACCTTCCTTTTCCATTAATATATTCTCAATTTCTTCTATTTCTTCTTTAGTTAATTTATCACTTAACAAATATTTAATTTCTTTTGCAAATTCCTGTCTTTCGTCTTTATCTTTAATATGCTTCGACATACGTCTTACAACTTCAATTATATTTTCTGTATCGTTTTTTCTTTCTATTATAGACATTCTTGCAACTGCTGTTCTTTCTTTAATTGCTTCTTCTTCATTCCTTATATCTATCAGGTTATATCCTGTTATCACATCTATACCATTAAAATGTTCAAATTCTACTTGTACTTCTTCTAATTTATTCTTAGCAGTCCATTTTGCCTGTCCTGTGTAAATTACTAATGGAATTACTTTTGGAACTCCTACCTTTTCTATCTTTCCTTTAATATTCTTCATTCTTGTCCTAATTATTTCTAAGCTATATTCTAATATTCTATATGACATTAATTTATCTACTTTTGTTTGATGTTCTATTAAAAAGAAAACTTCTTTTCCTTTTAATTTATATACTATATCTGCCTCCCTTTTTTCATATATACTTGTTAAATATTTTGTATCATACTTTTCTATCATTTCTTCAGTTAATTCTTTTTTCGGTTTCACATATTTGTTTATTAATTTAACAATTTCTTTATTTCTATTTAAGATTTCTCTAAATAATTTATCATGCTTATGATATTGTTTTCCTTTTTTACTATTACTTATTTCTAAGCTATAACTTTGACTATTATCCTTTAATCCATAATTTCGTTGTTTTATAACATATGGATATAATTTAAAATAATCATACAATGTATATATTATCATTTTATTGCTCCTTTCATTATATATTTATAGCACTATAAAATCAATATTTATTTTATAGTAAA
>CAMLUO010000028.1 GCA_946487895.1 uncultured Clostridium sp. | reverse complement strand
AGTATAATATGTTTAAGTATAAAGGTAAGGATAAGAAAAATGCTTATAAGCTAAAGGAGATTACTAAAAAGGAATTTATGGATTGGTTAAAAAAGCAATAATAGTGCAAAAGAATTTAAAGATATAAAAATAAAAAGGAATGAAATCAGAGAGTGATATATTTGTTAGATTTCATAATTTTAACCTTTCTTTATTGATTATATCCATTTTAGTATAAAAAATTCAACTTCTTGCACGAATACCCTACTAAGCAATGAATTGATGCTATAGATAAAGAGCAAAAGGAGTAATTAAATTTGTTTTTATATAGATTTCAGTTTAGTGGCATATTATTATATAAATGTAATATGGCCTAGAATTTAATTGAATAGATTAGTAAAATAAGGGGGAGATGATGGGAAAAATGAAAATAATAGTTACTGGAACAGGTTATGTTGGATTGGTTGCAGGAGTGTGTTTTGCAGAGAAAGGATATGATGTTACATGTGTGGATGTCGATGAAGAAAAAATAGAAAAGTTATCAAATGGAATATCAACAATTTATGAAGAAGGATTAGAAGAATTACTTAAGAAGAACATTAAAAAAGGAAATTTACATTTCACTATAAATTATAAAGATGCTTATAAAGATGCCGATGTAATATTTATTGGTGTAGGAACACCTGAAGGAAAAGATGGAGCAGCTAATTTATTTTATGTTGAAACTGTTTCAAGACAAATAGCAGAAACGATTGAAAAAGATTGTTTAGTTGTCGTAAAGTCCACTGTACCTGTAGGAACTAATGATAAAGTAGAAACATTTATCAAAGAGGACTTAGTAAATAATGTTAAAGTAGAAGTTGCTAGTAATCCAGAATTCTTATCACAAGGACATGCGGTAAGAGATACATTCGAAGCAAAAAGAATTATAATTGGTACAAATAGTCAAAAAGCAGAAAAACTTTTAAAAGAAATATATGAACCATTTAATTTGCCTATTGTTTCTGTTAGTAGAAGGAGTGCAGAAATGATTAAATATGCTTGTAATAATTTTCTAGCATTGAAAATATCATATATGAATGATATTGCAAATTTGTGCGAATTAGTAGGAGCAGACATAAATGAAGTAGCAACTGGTATGAGTTATGATAATAGAATAGGGGCTGATTTTTTACGAGCTGGAATAGGCTATGGAGGTAGTTGCTTTCCCAAAGATACAAAAGCACTAAAGTATTTAGCAAAACAAAATGATTATACTTTAAGAACTGTACAATCTGCTATAGAAATAAATGAGGAACAAAAAATAAAATTATATAAAAAAGCATGTGAAAGATTAAATACCTTCGAGGGATCAAAAGTAGCAATTTTAGGTGTAGCTTTTAAAGTGGGGACAGATGATTTAAGAGAAGCTCCTTCTTTGATAAACATAGATTTATTATTAGAACGTGGTGCAAATATTTATGCATATGATCCAGTAGCGATTGAAAATTTAAAAAAACGATATTCTACGAGAATACATTATACAACCAATATAGAAGAAGCTATTAAAGATTCTAATGTATGTTTTATATTTACTGAATGGGAACAAATAAAAGAATTTAAACCTAGAAAATATAAAGAATTAATGAAAATGCCTATTATTTATGATGGAAGGAATATATATGATACAAAAGAAATGAAAGAGAATAAGATAGAATATTATTCAATAGGAAGATAGAATAAGAAAAATGAAGGATAGTTAAATAAGTCTACAAATTAATGGATATATTGACAAAATACTTGAAAAAATGTATAATTATGGTAATTTAGTACATTAAAAGTGAGACTTGTTATTAAAGATAAATTATATATGTTAGGGGGAAAATAAAATATGTGTAAACTTCACCATGTTGCTATTGCAACGATAGATTTTGAGAAATATAAAGAACTTTTTGAAAAATTAGGAATGACTATACAAAGAGAAGTGGGAGAAACACCAACAAGACAACTTTGGTTCAATGAAGGAATTCAATTGAAAGAGGTTAGTTCTTTAGAGTATGGGACAAATGTAGATCACATTGCATTGGGAACAAAAGATATCGAAGGAACTATTAAAATAGCTTTATCAAATGGATGTAAATTAGATTCACGTGGTAACAACTGGTTTATTCTTTCTAATGGAACTAAAATTGAGTTAATGGAAGAAGAGTAAAAGAAATTAGATTATAGAAAAAATATATATTGAATTTGTTATATAGGAAAAAGTATAAGATAGAATTGTGCGAATAGGAGAAGATATGAAAATAGGGATTATAGGTATAGGATTTGCCGGTCAATTACATTCAAAAGTAATAGAAATGCTTGACACAAATATTGTATATTATGTTTATGATGTTACGCCAAATGCTGCACAAGAATTTGCAAAAGCACATAAATGTCAAGCTGTTAACAGTCTTGAAGAATTATATGAAAAAATAGATGCTGTTATTATAGCAACACCGACTTTTACACATTATAATTTAGTAATGGAGGCAATTCAAAAAGGAAAACATATTTTATGTGAAAAACCTATGGCAGTTCGATTATCAGAAGCAGAAGAAATGCTAGAAATGTCTAGGAAGAAGAATAAAATTTGTGCAATAGGTTTTAATTACCGTTTTTTTGAAATAACAGAAATTTTGAAGAAACAAAATCAAATAGGTGAAATGTACAATATAAAAATATTAATAAAAAGGCTTTTTAGAAATGATTGGCATAATAAAGACAATGGTGTTTTAGCGGATTTAGGAATACACCTTATTGATTATATAACTTATTTGTGTAATCAAAGTATAAACCTGTCTACTTGTAAAGTAAGAAGAAAATATATAGAAGGCTGGGACTATGATTCAAAAGTATTAGGTAAAACAGAAAAAGGAATACCTTTTGAGTTAATTGCATCAAGGACAAAAAATCCAGATGAGGTTCAATTTAATATTGAAATAGTAGGAACAAAAGGTACATTTCGATATGATTCAAGAAAAGAAACAACTTATGAAATAGAAAAAGACAACATTTCATGTAAATATAATTTTGAAAAAGAACAAAAAACAGAAGGCTTTTTCGATTTTACGGATTCAATATTGAGACAAGATGAGGCTTGGTTAAAAGCGATATCAAGTGAAAATGTAAAAAATATTGCTACATTTGAAGATGGTTTTCGTGCTCAAAAAGCACTAGAAATTTTTCTTTTAAAAAAATAGGAGTGTTAGAGGGGATTTTATGAAAAAAATATTTATAGCGTGTCCTATATCAAAATATATAGATGGAGATAAATTTATCAATAATGATTTTAAAATTTTTATTGAAGAATTATACAATGTTTGTCAGAAACATGCTTCAAAGGTTTTTCTTGCTTTACGAAGAGAAGAATATGGAAAAAAATTAATGAAAGATACTTGTACGGAACTTGATTTTGAAGAAATGAAAACAACTGATTTGGTGGTTGCAATACCAGAAGACTCAAAAGGAACAGCGGTAGAACTTGGTTGGGCTAGTTGTATGAAAATAAAAATTTTACTTCTTCTTGATAGTAATCAAAGATATACACCTTTAATTTCAGGATTAAAAGATATTACAGATGTAGAAACAATTTGGTATGATGGCAATTTAAATAGAGATGTTTTAACTAATATAGATAATATGATAAAAAAAAAGAGTAAAGAATAGAGGGGATTTATATGAACAAAATATTTATAGCATGTCCTTTCATTAAATTTATAAATGGAACAGATTTTATAAACAATGATTTTCGACAATTTACAGAAGATTTGTATGATTTATGTGCTAAATATGCTTTAAAAGTGTTTCTTGCTTTAAAAAGAGAAGATTATGGAGCTAAACCACTTCAATCTTATTCTTGTTCTATGGATTTAGATGAAGCAAAAAGTGCAGATCTTGTCATTGCTATTCCAGATGATTCTATGGGAGTTGCAGTAGAACTTGGTTGGATGAGTGTTATGCAAAAACCAGTGATACTTGTATTAAATAAAAATCAAACTTATACACCACTGATTTACAATATTAATAAGATTACACCAGGTAAAGTGATTTTTTATGAAAATGAAGAAAAAAAATCTTTGCCAGATATAAAAAAGGTATTGGAATATTATAAAAAGTTAATGGATGGGGATGAAAAATAAAATGAACGATATAAAAGTTTTGTATCTTCGAACAAATCAATATTGTAATGCTCACTGTTTTATGTGTGATTTTTGGAAAAATAGTAAGAGTGAGATTACAGAAGAACAGTTTGAAAATGCATTGAATATGTCAAAAACTGTTGAAATGATTAGGTTTACTGGTGGAGAACCACTTCTTTGTAGAAAATTACCAGAATATATTAAAAAGTGTCATTCAAGAGGTATAAAAACCTCGATTATAACTAATGGATTGATTTTAGATGAAAAGCTAGATGTATTAGTAAAAAATGGTTTAGACCAGATTGTTATTAGTGTTGATGGTAGCACATCTGAATTACATGATAGATTAAGAGGGACAAAAGGTCTATGGAAAAAAATTGATATGGTATTAGAACGTATCGAAAAGAAATATCCTTTGTTACATACACGAGTAAATACTGTTGTGAGTGAAGAAAATATATCGGATATTGCTAATATTGCTAGATGGCTTGACAAACATAATGTAGAACAATGGTCTATTATTCCAATTAAATTAGATAATCATAAGTGGTCTGATAAAATAACACTGGAAGATTTTAAACGAGAATACATTAATTTTCAAAAAAATATAGAAGATTGTAAAATACAATTGATGGGATATTCAGCAAATTGGGCAGGTAACATTGAAGAATTTTGGAAAGGAAAAAGTTATATTAGACCGAAGGGAAATTGTCATATTACACATATGGTGGCTTTTTATGATCCGTTTACAAATCATTTTTATCCATGTAATTGTATTCCGCATCGAAAATTGTCTTTTTGCAATAAACAAGAAGAAAAAGAGTGGTACTTTGAACACGGACATGAATATTGTGAAGGATGCGAACCGTTGAATGCTTATTGTGCAGACTTCCCAGAGAAAATTGAGGAAAATATTTTTAATTTTTAGGTGATGTTATGAAAATATTAGCTTGTGCAGTTGGATTTGGTCTTGGACCTAGTGGCAAACTTTGTTCAATTGTTAATTATAATAGTCAATATGAATGGTATGCTTGTGGAGATGAACTTGACTTATCTATCTATAAGAAAAATCCTTTTATAGATACCTGTTGGTCTAAAGATGAAAAGATTCTTGAAGATTTTATAAAAAAATATGATATTAAATATGCTATTGATGTTTTAGACCAAGATTTGGCTATATTTTTAAAAAATAGGGGGCTTAAAGTGATTTATGTGGATAGTCTTCCTTTTATGTGGACAAAAGCAGATCTTATTCCATATGAAGTAGATTATTATTGTGCACAAAAATATCCAGGTTATTCTATGAATCCAGCCCTAGAATCAATTAAAAATTTTATATGGGTTAACCCTATTACTTTAGGAAAAGTGTCAAAACAAACGAAGGGTGGTATTGTTATAAATTTTGGAGGACTTCATTCACCTTTTGGAGAAGGAAAAGAGTATTTTGAAATAATAATGAAAGCATTGCTTTCGGCTTTACCAAATAAAAATATTCATATAACAGGAGGAAAAAATGTTGTAAAATTGACAAAAAAATTGTTTCCAAAATTTCCATGTGCTACTTATACTCATGAAGATTTTCTAAAACTTGTATCTAGTGCAGAACTTTTTATTACTTCACCAGGATTAACAACAATATATGAGACTTGTGGAATGGATATAAAAACAATAATTATTCCACCACAAAATTTAAGTCAGTTTTATAATATATTAATTGCTGAAAAAATATGTAAAAATGTAAAAATATTAGAATGGAACTATAATAATTTAAGTTTGAAACACCTTAAGAGCTTTAATGACAGGACAGAGGAAGAAACAGTGAAATATATATATGAACAAATTAGTAATCTTTCTGCTGATGAAAGTTATATGACTAAATTTAAACAATATGTGTCAAACAGATTAAAAGATGATTTTGTAGTGAATCAAGTTGAGAACTTTAATGGAAATGGCGTAATAGAAATATCTGAAATTCTTTGTAAAATAATGAAGGGAAAGTGATAATATGATAATTATGGGGATTAATTTTTTCTTTGAACATACATCAGTATCTATAATTAAAGATGGAAAATTAGTTTTTTCTGCAGAAGAAGAAAGATTTAGTGGTATCAAAGGAGGAAAACGCTATAGTCCGTTTACGGTACAGTTTCCGTATAAATCAATGTACGCAGCACTTGAGTATTTAGATATTAAGATAAGTGATGTAGATGTCATCGCGCTTTCTTACGATAAATGGGAGCACTTTAAGGGATTGTTTTCTAAACGTTGGTCATATTATGATGATTACTATGCTCTTAGAGCACTTTTTCATACAAAACGTATTTTATCTAGTGATTACGAGATGTTTCAATATATGTCAGATAGACTAACACCATATGAATTACAAAAAATACCAATTTTATCTTTTGATCATCATTTATCACATGCGGCTTCAGCATACTGTTATTCTGGCTTTGATGAAAGTCTTGTATTTGTGGCTGATTGTTGTGGAGAAAAAAGTTGTACTTCACTATATATAGGAACAGATAAAGGACTAAAGAAGATAGTTTCCTTTGATATACCAGATTCTTTGGGAATTTTCTATTCAGTAGTAACTAAACATCTTGGTTTTAATACTTTTCAGGATGAGTTCAAAGTAATGGGACTTGCTTCTTATGGTGAAGATACTTATAGAAAAGAATTTGAAAATATAATTACTTTTGATGAAAGAGGACATTATAAATTAAATGAAAAGAATATGTTTAATTTAAAAGCCTTTTTAGGACCAGCTCGTAAAAAAGGTGAAGAAATTACTCAAAGACATAAAGACATTGCTAAGACATTACAAAGTATTTTAGAGGAGATACTTATAAATCTATTTACTTATTATAGTAATAAGACAGGAATTAAAAAACTTTGTATGGCTGGAGGTGTATCATTAAATTGTGTAGCAAATGGAAAAATTCATGATGCAGGAATTTTTGATAAAATATTCGTTCAACCAGCATCAAGTGATGCAGGAACTTCTATGGGAGCAGCAGCACTTGCATGGCATAAATATACAGGAAATACTCAAGTTCAATTTGATAATATGTATCTTGGAACAGAATATTCAAATGATTTTATAGAAAAACAGATTAAATCTGCAAAATTAAATTATAATTATTTGCCAGATAAAGAGTTGATTAAGTTAATTGCATCTAAAATAGCAGAAGGTAAAGTAGGAGGAATATTTAGAGGAAGAATGGAAGCTGGACCTCGTGCACTTGGAAATAGAAGTGTAATTGCAAGTCCAAAAGATAGTGATATGCTTGAAAGAATTAATCACATAAAAGGAAGAGAAATGTTTAGACCAATTGCACCTATTGTAAAAGAAGAACGATTTGATGATTTCTTTGTTGGAGAAAAAAATCAATATATGTTATTTACTTGTACAGTAAAACAAGATGCTAGGGATAAAATACCAGCAGTTACGCATGTGGATTATACTTCACGTGTTCAAACAATGACATCAAAGTCAAATCCATTTGTTTATGGAATTTTAGATGAATTTGAAAAATTAACAGAAATACCTGTTATTATTAATACTTCACTGAATTTTCGTGGAAAACCTATTGTGGAAAATCCAGTAGAAGCATTAGGAAACTTTTATTCATCTGGACTTGATTTTTTAGTAATTGGAAATTATTTTTTGGAGAAGTAATATGGAAAATATAAAATTAAATAATCAATATATTTATATAATGGAGAAAAAAGGTCGTAAACTCTTTTATAATAATATTAATGGAAAACTTGCAATAGCTGAAAAAATACAAGATTTGGGAAAAGATTTTTATGAACCAGCACAAGATATTAATATTGATTTAGATGAAGTTTGTTATGAGCAATTGTATCTAGCAGTATCAGAAAGTTGTAATTTTCGTTGTAAGTATTGTAGACAGAAAAAAACTCCTGAACTTGTTAATATGACAATAGAGGAAATAAAAAATGCTATAGATATGTTTTATTCTGTTGCAGTAAAACCAAAGAGTATAGTCTTTTTTGGTGGAGAACCACTTTTAAATATGGATGGCATCAGATTTGCTATTGAATATGTTCGTAGTTTTGATTCGAAAGTTAAATTTTCAATGGTAATTAACGGTTCTCTTTGTACAAAAGAAATTGCACAATTTTTTGCAGAACATAAAGTAGAAGTAATAGTGTCTATGGATGGGCCAGAAGAGTTTCATAATGAAGCAAGAATAAATGTTAATAAAGAAGGAACTTATAAGTTAGCCATTAGAGGATATGAAAATTTAAAGGAAGCAGGATGCAAGACAGGAATCTCAGCAGTTATAGGACCTCATAATGAAAAACATTTTGATAAATTAATTGATTGGTCTATAGCACTAAAACCTAATAGTCTTGGATTTTGTTTGCCTCATGGCGATGAAGACAATTTTGCAATGAAACTTTCATCCTTTGAAGAAGTTCATAAAAAGATGATTGAAGCATTTGACATTCTTCACAAAAATGGAATATATCTTGTTCAAGTAGAACAAAAAATGGATGCTTTTATTTCAGGATATTCGATTCCATATGAATGCAAAGCATGTGGGAAACGTATTGTAGCATGTAAAAATAAAAAATTTGGGATTTGTGAAGGACCGATTACTAAACCTGAAATGTTTTATGATAGTATAGACAAGCTCCCTGCTTGTATTCATGAATACAAGAAAACATCTCCATTTTATAATAATTCATGCCGTTCTTGTATAGCATATCGTATTTGTGGTGGTGGTTGTGTTTATGATAAATTAACACGTTTTGGTCGTACAGATATTCAAGATGAATGTCGTTGTGGATTAAATAGAATGATAGTAGAAAAATCAATGGAGTACATTTTAGAACATTTGCCAGAATTTAATAGTAGTCATATTTTAACGAAAGAAGATAGAAAAATGTTACGTAATAAACTAACCATATAATAGGTAGTAGTATAAGGTGAGAAATATGAATTTTTCAGATGAAGAAGAAAAAGAGTTTGTCCAGAAAATATTTAAAGAATTTGATAAAAAAGAATATTTGAATAGTAGTTTTATTGGAAATGGACATACAGGAAGTGTTTGGAAAATTTCTGATGATTTGTGTGTGAAAATTGGAAAAGAAATTTGCCATACAGAAATACCAGAGAGATTCAAAGAATGTGAAAATCTTTGTGTACCTTTAAAGACTTTTATATCGAAGTCAGGAACATATATTGGTGTCGTTCAGAGGTTTTTAAATCTTCCTAGCATACAGCATTTAATAAAAAATGGTATCAAGCTAACAGAAAAACAATCAGCAAAGATTTTGTTTGATATCTTGAAAGGGTTAAAAGTAATTCATGAAAATGGATATGTACACCGTGATTTTTATCCAGGAAATATTATGCTTACGAAAAAAGAAAAAAATATTATGGCAGTAATTATTGATTTTGATGAAATGAAACCAATAGCACCAGAAACAAAAGCGTGTTTTCAATACAACGGATATCAAGCTCCTGAAATTGTTTTTAACAATGATGTTTATGATGAAAAATCAGAGATGTTCGCATTTGGAATTACTTTTTGGGAATTAGTAGTTGGAAAATGTCCTTTTGGTGGGTACGATTTTTTCGGTAAAGTAATTGAAAATTCTTGGGATAATTATATGCAAAATCCAGTGTTATACAATAATAGAGTCAAAAGTGCACTAAACAATCTGCCTAATTGTTTAGAAAAAGTGGAAGGAGTTTCTAATGAATGTACAAATTTATTGCGTTCATTGTTAGATTTTAATAAGGATAATAGAATATCCGCAAAAGAAGCACTTGAACATCCTTTTTTTAGAAGAACATTAGAAAATAAATATCAAAATATAAAAGAAAATGATGTGAATAATAAAAATGTGTTAAATATGCTAGATATGGAAAGAGATTAGTAGTACTCAAAATTTATAAAATATTGAATGATTTGAGATTTATATATTATATTATTGGAGGAAATAATGAATAATAAAATAAGAGTATGCCTTATTGGCTCAGGATTTGTAGGAAAAAAACATGCGGCAGCTTATAGAAATCAGTATAATGCAAAATTACAGGTTGTATGTGATACAAATGAAGATTCAGCTAAAACTCTGGCAGAAGAGTACGGATTTGAACGAGTGGAAACAGATTGGCATAAGGCAGTGTCGGCAGAAGATGTTGACTTGGTTTGTGTATGTGTACCAAATAATGCTCATTTCGAAATAGTTTCAGAAGCTATAAAATATGGGAAACATGTTAGTTGTGAAAAACCACTAGGTTTAAATAGTAGTGAATCAGAAAAACTTGTAAAGATGGCTAAAGAAAAAGGAATAATTGCAACTTGCTGTTATAATATAATTCGTGTTCCAGCAATTACATATGCACAGAAAATAATTAAGTCAGGGGACTTAGGAAAAGTAGTTTGTTTTAAAGGAAGTTACGATAATGACAGACTAGCTAATCCAAATGCACCTTTTGAATGGAGAATGCTAAAGAAAAATGCAACAGGAGGTTCTCTTTGTGATTTAGCAATAAATATTTTAGCGGTATCACAATTTTTGGTAGGAGATATTATATCAGTATGTGGTATGACAGATATTGTTCATCCTAAACGAAAAGATGGTAAAGGAAATTTAATTGAAGTTGAAAATGATGATATTGCCCAATTTATATGTTCATACAAAAATGGAGCAATGGGATATATTTCATCTAATCGTGTAGCACCTGGAAGCAAACAAGATATGAGATTTGAAATTCAATTTACAGAAGGAACAATTAGATTTTCTTTGGAAAGAATGAATGAAATCCAAATTTATCGATTTAATGAAAATGGTTTTTCAACTGTTATTTCAGATGAAAAAGAATGGTTCTGCACAGGATATGAAGAATTGAAAACAATTGATGCACATGAGTTTTTGAATAATATAAAAAATCAAATATCTCCTGATACTGATTTTAGTTTTGCCACGAAAATTGATTATGTGATAGAAAGTGTTTTAGAGTCTACAGAGAAAAAGACATGGATAAATGTTAAATCTAGTTTTATAGAGTAGATGTATAAAAAATTAAAAACCTTTAATTCATTAAATAATAAAAATTAAAGGTTTTTCTTGTGAAAATGAGCTTTTTCTTATATATAAATGTAAAATAGAGCTTGACAATAGCTAATAAAAAGGGTATATTCAAATAGAAATTGTAATTAAAGGAGCTGATAAAGATGAGTAATTTTACAAAGGAAATGGTCGATAATTATGCTGACAAGTTATTAATCGGACTAACTCCTGAAGAAAATAAACAAGTTTTAGAAGAATTTGATGTTATAGATAAGAACTGTGATGTTGTTAATTCAATTCCAAATATTAGTGAAGTTGAGCCAATGACACATTGTTTGGATGATTTTTGTGTTGAACTTAGAGAAGATATTACTGAAGAATCTGTACCTATTGAAGATTTGCTTTCTAATTGTGGAGAAGTTAGAGACAGAGAAATAGAAATTCCAAAGGTGGTGAAATAAATGAAATATATGAATTTATCTATAGAAGAACTTCATGAATTATTAAAAAATGGAGAAGTAACTTCAAAGGAATTAATCGAAGAATCATTAAAGTTATCACATGAAGTTCAAGAAAAATATAATGCTTTTGTAACAATTTTAGATGATGCGAAAGAAATGCCAATAACTGATAACGTATTGTCAGGAATACCATTTGGAGTTAAGGATAATTATTCTACAAAAGGTGTTTTATCTACAGGTTCATCTAATACATTAAAAAATTATGTACCATTTTTTGATGCTACTGCTTATGAAAAACTAAAAAATGCAGGGGCAATTATGGTTAATAAAACCGTAATGGATGAATTTGGTATGGGTGGAACTGGAACTACTGGACATACTGGAATTGTAAGAAATCCGTGGGATAGGGCAAGAATGTGTGCTGGTTCATCTGCTGGATCAGCTTGTGCTGTTGCTGCTGGAGTTTATCCATATGCTACAGGTTCAGATACAGGAGATTCAATTAGAAAACCTGCGGCATATTGTGGAATTGTTGGATATAAACCAACTTATGGTATGATTTCAAGGTATGGATTATTTCCATTTGCATCATCTCTTGACCACTTAGGAGTATTAACTAGAAGTGTTAAGGATGCTGCAATAGTTGTGGATAATATGAAGGGAATAGACAAAAAAGATATGACTTCTTGGGATTCTTCTGAAATTAATCTAACTAAATCATTAACAGGAAATATTAAAGGCAAAAAGCTATGTTATATTAAAGAGATATGCGATATTAATAATTATAATAATCCAAGTGAAGAGTTGACAAAACACTTAGAAAATTTTATGGATAAAATAGAATTAATTAGGAAAAATGGAGTGCAAGTAGATGAAGTATCAATAGATCAAACATTATTAAATGCTATTGCATCTACTTATGTAATTATTTCTTGTGCTGAAGCAACTTCTAATATGGCTAATTTGACAGGGTTGATATTTGGTCCACGAGGTGAAGGAGATAACTATATTGATATGATTAAAGATTACAGAACAAAAGGATTTTCTCCACTTATAAAAAGAAGATTTGTAATAGGTTCTTATGTTCTTCAAAAAGAAAACCAAGAAAGATATTTCAAAAATGCCCAAAGAGTAAGAAGATTGCTTGTTGATGAATGGAAAAAATTATTTAAGGAATATGATGCAGTAATATTACCTGTTGGTACAGGGGTGGCTAAAAAATTAGAAACGGATTCTTTAGATATATTAACAGAAGAAACAAAGGTTTTAGAGGAACATTTACAAGTTGGAAATTTTGGTGGATTTCCTTCAATTACTATTCCAGATGGTTTTATTGATGGAATGCCTGTTGCTCTAAATATAACGGGAAATTGTAAAATGGATGCTAACGTCCTAAATATTGCTTATGGAATAGAGTCATTAATGAATTACAAAAATCAAGTAGCAAAGGAGGTAAAGTAAATGTCTAAATATTATGCAAGTATCGGTCTAGAAATGCATTGTGAAGGTTCAAAAATTAAATCAAAAGTATTTTCTCCTGCAAAAAATGCATATAGTGATATTCCAAATGAAAATGTCGTAGCAATTGACATGGCATTTCCAGGAGTTCTTCCGGTTGTAAATAAAGAAGCTGTAAAGATGTCTATTATGATGTCATCTATATTACATGCTAGAATTCCTGAATATATGTACTTTGAAAGAAAAAATTATTTTTATCCAGATCTTCCAAAAGGATATCAAATAACACAAAATCCTCCAGAAGAATGTGTTGGAAATGGTGGATATATTGATATAGAAAGAGATGATGGGACTACTTTTAGAGTTGATATTGATAATTTCCATTTAGAAGAAGATACAGCAAGAAGTACACATCTTTTTAATACAACAACTTTAAATTATAATAGAGCTTGTGCACCATTATTTGAATTAGTTACAAAACCATGCTTACATTCTGCAGATGATGCAGTAGCATTTTTAGAATATATTAAAGCAATATATCAATATTGTGATATTTCAGAAGCAGATCCTAAAAAAGGTCAAATTAGATGTGATGTTAATGTTTCAATAAGTGATGATGAAAATACTTTAGGTACAAAAGTAGAAATGAAAAATGTTAACTCATTTTCTAATATTAGAGATGCTATTAATTATGAAATTGAAAGACAATCTGATTTGAAAGATGCTGGAAGATATGATGAAGTTGTTCAAGAAACTAGAAGATGGGATGAAGAAAGTGGAAGAACAATTCCAATGCGTAGTAAAGAAGATGTATTAGATTATAAGTACTTTGTTGAACCCAATATTCCTAAATACAAACTTGATTCTAAATGGATAGAAGAAATTCAAGCATCTATTCCAGAATTACCTTATGAAAGAAAAGAGAAATATATAAATGAATTAGGTTTATCATCTAAGGATGCTAAAAAATTAATTAAAGATAAAGCTATATCTGATTACTTTGATACATGTATAAAGTTAGGAATTGAAGCTAAAGAGGCTTGTAATTGGATTAATGAAAATATTATTGCATATATTAACAAGAATGAAATAGAGATTAATGATATATATTTAACTCCAGAGATGTTAAAGTTTATATTAGATAAACAAAAAGAGGGAATTATTTCTTCTAAACAGGCAAAAGAAGTTTTTAACAAAGTTTTAGATGAGAAAAGAGAACCAAGCAATTTTATTAGTAAAGAAAATGCTCAAATATCAGACACTCATGAACTGGAAAAAATAATAGATGATATTATTAGTTCTAATCCTACTCAAGTTGAACAATATAAAGGAGGAAAAGATAGACTATTTGATTTCTTTGTTGGACAAGTTATGAAAAATACGAGAGGAAAAGCAAATCCGATTATAACTAAAGAGATATTACATAAAAAATTAGATTAAAAAATTATAATAGTATTAATCAAAACTAAAAAAGTAATTGATTTTAATAATAGAAATAGCCTAGATATATTCTAGGCTAAAATCATTCTGTAATACAATCAATTTTAAACCCATTAAATTCAATAAAATCTTTTTCTAGATATTCTTCAATAGTAGATTTATCAATAATTAAAGTATTACAATTTTTTATTAAATATCTTAAATACTTTTCATCTTCTTTAAAACAAACAAAATACATCTTATTTTTATAACTAGTATTTATATCAAGAAAATAATGTAAATTTCTTAATTGGTTAAGATCCAAAAAAAGGCAAATTTTAATATACAGTTCATTATCTACTAAAAAATCCATATATCTAAAATCTGTAAATTCAACCTCATGTTTTTTTAATAAGTGGTCCATCATACAAGTTCTAATTTTATCATAATTTCTAATAATTCTTTTATTAAAATCGTTATATTTAATTAAATATAAATGTTTATCATTAAAGCCGAAATTCTTTTTATAATATAAAATTTTTTCTATATCATTAGCAAAAATAATAGAATTATAAAATTCACGTTCTTTCTTTAAATCATAGTAAAGAGAAGTAATATATTTCTCATCTTTTTCTCCATAAACAGAATATACAGTAAAAAAGTTATGGTCG
>CAMLUO010000027.1 GCA_946487895.1 uncultured Clostridium sp. | reverse complement strand
GAAAAACGACATTTTTCTTTGCCATTTTCCTACATAAAATTATACCATTTACAACCAAGGGGAAATTACAAGTAAAGAAGCTAAAAAATATTTAGCAGGACATAGGGGATATATAAAGATAGCAGATACATATAACTTGGAAAGCAAACTGTTTTACAGTCTAAAATAATATCCAAATTTCAATGAACTAAAATAAATTAGGGACAAATTATAAAAGCACTAACACCAACAATCCGTGCGCCAATAGAGGTGGCAATTACAACAATTCTGGTTCTAACAATCCGGCTTCTAACCGCAACAACAATAGCACTTCCAACAGCAACAACAATATTGGTTTTCGTCCAGCTCTAATATTTTTCTAGATTATGTATTTTAAGGAATATATACAATGAAGTATTAGATATTAAAGGGATTTGTTCCTTCCAGTAATAGGTAAAAATGTATCAGTAAAATAGGTATTAGTAGAATTAAAAGTATAATAAAGTATAATTTCAATATACATATTTTACAAAATAAATTATATAAATAAACAACAAAATATATCATGTTAGAAGGAAAAAATAGCTTGAAAGGAGGTACTTTAAATTAATTTGATTATTAATATCAAAGCCAAAAATGAATATATGTTTTTTAATAGGGAAAATAATAAGTGATATAGAATTCAAATTTATAGTGGATAATAAAAGTTATTATGCAATAGCCATATTTCAAATTGAATTAAATAACAAAAGCATAATAACAGTAAAAGGCTATAACAAAATAGCTGATATCTGTTATTCAAGATTAAGAGAAAATAATATCATTTTAATACAAGGATATTTAAATAGCAAAGTTGAAGTTAATATAGAAGAAATAAAAAAGATAAACAATTAATAAAAAGTTTAAATTAAACCAAAAGCCTTAAATTATAGCTTGACATTTCTAAAACAAGAGCATATAATAGGTACAACAAAACAGTTACGATGAAAAAGAAAAAATATGACAACATTTATTTTTAGAGAATTGGTGATGGTGGAATACCAATAATAAATGCATATGGGGAGCTTTGGAGTAACATACCAAATTAAGGTGCTTAAAACTTCAATTAATTTTAATATTAATCTAAGTTTTAGGAATTAGGGTGGAAACGCGGAATATAACTTTCGTCCCTAGCTAGTATATTATTAAGCTAGGTATGAAAGTTTTTTTGATTTAAATTAATGAAAATCAGCATCTTGCACATTTTTATTTCTTTAATCAAACTTCGACATACAAAAAGTATGCCTTCAGCTTGATTAATTCATAAAAATGCACAATATACTAATTTTGATTAATTTAAAAACTTTCATATTATAGCAAATAAAATTAAAGGGAGGAATTTTTATGTTAAAATCAATGGACACATTAGTTGCACTATGCAAAAACAGAGGATACATTTATCCAGGATCAGAAATTTATGGAGGACTAGCAAACACTTGGGACTATGGACCATTAGGATGCGAATTAAAAAATAATGTTAAAGCAGCATGGAGACAAAAGTTTATACAAGAACAACCAAATATAGTAGGATTAGATGCAGCAATCTTAATGAATCCAGAAACTTGGGTAGCATCAGGACACGTGGGAGGATTTTCAGACCCATTAATCGATTGTAAAGAATGTAAAACAAGACATAGAGCAGATAAGTTAATTGAAGAATGGGCACGTGAACAAGGAAAAGACATGATAGCAGATGGAATGTCAGATGAAGAATTAATTAACTTTATAAATGAAAATAAAATACCATGTCCAAAATGTGGAAAAACAAATTTTACGGATATCAGAAAATTTAATTTAATGTTTAAAACATTTCAAGGTGTAACAGAAGACAAAACTTCTGAAATATATCTAAGACCAGAAACAGCACAAGGAATATTTGTAGACTTCAAAAATGTTTTAAGAACTTCTAGAAAAAAGATGCCAATGGGAATAGCACAAATTGGTAAAGCATTTAGAAATGAAATAACACCAGGAAATTTCACATTTAGAACAAGAGAATTTGAACAAATGGAATTAGAATTTTTCTGCAAACCAGGAACAGACTTAGAATGGTTTGAATATTGGAGAAAATATTGCAAAGACTGGTTATTAAATTTGGGAATCAAAGAAGAGAATATTAGATTAAGAGACCATTCAAAAGAAGAGCTAGTATTTTATAGTAAAGCAACAACAGATATTGAATTTGCATTTCCATTTGGATGGGGAGAACTATGGGGGATTGCAGATAGAACTGACTATGATTTATCACGTCATATGGAACATTCAAAAGAAGATTTAACATATCAAGATGCAGAAAATGGAGAAAAATATGTTCCATATTGTATAGAACCATCTTTAGGAGCAGATAGAATGGTATTAGCATTTTTATGTAATAGCTATGATGAAGAAAAAATTGATGAAAATGACACAAGAGTTGTACTACATCTACATCCAGCATTAGCACCATACAAAGTTGCAGTATTACCATTATCAAAGAAATTATCAGAAAAAGCAAAAGAAGTATATGCAAAATTATCAAAGAAATTTATGTGTGACTATGATGAAGCAGGAAGTATAGGAAAAAGATATAGAAGAGAAGATGAAATAGGAACACCATATTGTGTAACAATTGACTTTGATACATTAGAAGATGATACAGTAACAATAAGAGATAGAGACACAATGGAACAAATAAGATTAAAAATCGATGATGTTGCAAATTGGGTAGAAGAAAAATTAATATTTTAGTATTTATAAAGCTCTTAAATAAATTAAGGGCTTTTATCAATTCTATTTAACTTAAATTAAAATAGAAGTTAATTTTGCTTAGAAAATTTATTAAATTTGCCAAATTAAACTGGTATGTTTCTTTTGATATATCAATTTAATTGGTATGATAATTAATATTCATTGATGATTATAAAGGAGAGAGAGCAAGGATGGCAGAGAAAAAGAATGAAGTAATCAAAAAAGCAAGAATAGAAATGAATTACTTAACAGGAGAAGAAGCAGAAAGAAGGTTACAATGGTTAAGGGAAAAATGGGAAATGGATTACAACAGTGATATGGGACAAGCAAAGAGAGAAGGTTTGAAAGAAGGCAGGCAACAGGAAAAAATAGAAATAGTAAAAAAATTGTTAAAAACAGGTATGAAAGTTGAACAGATTGAGAGCATAGTAGGTCTAAAAAAAGATGAAATTAAGAAAATACAAGAAAATATTTAACCTATACTTAGTAAAAGTTTGCTAAAACACTTGAAAAATTCAAAAAAATATAGTAAAATAGGTATGTCAAAAATGACATGCCTTTTACTTAGCTTCAAGTAAAGCACCTAAACTTAAGCTCAGTTAAAGGAATAAAACAAAATTAGGAGGTGTAAAAATGACAAAGGAAAGAAAACAAGAAATTATAAGTACTTATAAAAGAGATGAAAACGATACTGGTTCACCAGAAGTTCAAATAGCTCTTTTAACAGAAAGAATCAACGAATTGACAGAACACTTAAAAATCCATAAAAAAGACAATCATTCAAGAAGAGGTCTTTTAAAAATGGTTGGTAAAAGAAGAAATCTATTAAATTACTTAGTAAAAAAAGATATTAATAGATACAGAGCAATAGTTGAAAAATTAGGATTAAGAAAATAATTTTTACAAAAGCCCCATGTTTATTAGACATGGGCTTTTGTAGGTATAAAATTAAAAAATAAGTTTAAAATAGGTAAAGTAGCTTGTATAATATATTAATACAAATATTAATACAAATATTAATACATTATAGAGGTTACAATCTATTTAAACTTATTAAAAAAATAGGTGCAAGAAAGGAAGTAATAAAATGTTTAAAACATATGAAACAGAATTAGCAGGTAGAAAACTTGTAATAGAAACAGGAAAAATGGCAGGATTAGCCAATGGAAGCGTATTAGTACGTTATGGAGATACATGTGTATTAGTAAATGTAACAGCATCAAAAGAACCAAGAGAAGGAATTGATTTCTTCCCACTATCAGTGGACTTTGAAGAAAAACTATATGCAGTTGGAAAAATACCAGGAGGATTTCTAAAAAGAGAAGGAAAACCAAGTGACAAAGCAATATTAACATCAAGAGCAATAGATAGACCATTAAGACCACTATTTCCAAAAGATTTTAGAAATGACGTTGTAGTTGTTGGAACAGTTCTTTGTGTAGAACAAGACAATTCGCCAGAAGTTGCAGCAATGATAGGTGCAGCAACAGCCCTAGCAATATCTGATATACCATTTAATGGACCAACAGCAGCAGTAAATGTTGGATTAGTTGATGGGAAAATAATTATAAACCCAACAGAAGAACAAAGAGAAAAATCAGATTTAACATTAACAGTTGCAGCAACAGAAAAGAAAATAACAATGATAGAAGCAGGTGCAAATGAAGTTCCTGATGATGTAATGTTAAAAGCAATCAAAGAAGCACATAAAGAAATAAAGAAAATTTGTAAGTTCATAAAGAAAATCCAAAAAGAAATTGGAAAACCAAAATTTGAATATAAATCATTTGAAGTTGACCATGATGTATATGAATTTGTTGAGTCAAATTTCAAAGATGAAATGAAAGAAAAAGTTCAAGAAGCAGATAAAGAAACAAGAGATAACAATATCTCAGAATTAACAGAAAAAATTGAAAATGCTTATACAGAAAAATTTGGAGAAGAAGCATTTGAAGAACACAAACAAGACCTTGGAGAAGCAATCTACAAAGTTGAAAAGAAATGTGTAAGAGAATTAATATATAACGAACATAAAAGAGTAGATGGAAGAGAATTAGATGAAATAAGACCACTATCATGTGAAGTAGGATTATTACCTAGAACTCATGGAAGTGCATTATTTACGAGAGGACAAACTCAAGTATTATCAGTTGCAACTTTAGGAATGATAAGTGAAGAACAAACATTAGATGGAATTGACACAGAAGAATCAAAAAGATATATGCATCACTATAATTTCCCAAGTTACAGTGTAGGAGAAGCAAGACCATCTAGAGGACCAGGAAGAAGAGAAATTGGACATGGAGCATTAGCAGAAAAAGCATTAGTACCAGTATTACCATCAAAAGAAGAATTCCCATATGCAATAAGAGTTGTATCAGAAGTATTATCTTCAAATGGTTCAACATCACAAGCAAGTATATGTGGAAGCACATTAAGCTTGATGGATGCAGGTGTTCCAATAAAAAGACCAGTTGCAGGAATTTCAACAGGTTTAATAACAAATCCAGAAAATGATAAAGACTATGTAATGTTAGTAGATATCCAAGGATTAGAAGATTTCTTTGGAGACATGGACTTTAAAGTTGGAGGAACTGAAAAAGGTATTACAGCAATCCAAGTAGATATCAAATGTGATGGATTAACATATGACATTATAAAAGAAGCATTTGCTAAAACAAGAAAAGCAAGAGCACATATATTAGAAGATGTAATGCTTCCAGTAATAAGTGAACCAAGAAAAGATATATCTAAATATGCACCAAGAATAGTAAGTACAAAAATTGATGTAGACAAAATAAAAGATGTAATTGGAGCAGGCGGAAAAACAATCAACAAAATAATTGATGAAACAGGAGTAAAAATAGACATCGAAGAAGACGGACAAGTACTTATATATTCAACAGAAAAAGATAAAGCACAAAGAGCATTAGAAATGGTAGAAGACATAGTAAGAGAAGTTGAAGTTGGTGGAATTTACTATGGAGAAGTTGTTAGAATAATGAATTTTGGAGCATTTGTAGATTTAGGCTTTGGAGAAAAAGAAGGATTGTTACACATCTCTCAAATTTCTAAAGAAAGAATTAAAAACATAGAAGACGTACTTCATGTTGGGGATAAGGTAACAGTAAAAGTAACTGAAATAGATGACCAAGGAAGAATTAACTTAACCATGAAAGGACTAAAACAAAATTAATAAAAGGGATTAGGGGGACGGTCCTTAATCCCTATCTCTATAACCAAAGAATGAGGAGAAATTTTATGCCAAAAAAACAGAAAACGTTAAAAAGTAGAATAGCGTATTTTACTACACTAATAATTCTACTTATATTATTATATTTTGCATATCAATATTATCAATCAAATAACTTTAATGATTTTGCAAGAAGTGAAACAAACTTATACACTTCAAATTTCAAAAGAGACAGTGAAATAAAATATAATAATACAAGAAGTTATAAAATAGAATCACCAAACTATAATGATGCGATGTTTTATAAAACAGTACAAGTAGAAAAAAATACTCCATATAAAGTAACATGCATGGTAAAAACAAGTGATGTTGAAGCACAAGACATGCTGTCAGGAGTAGGAGCGCAAATTGCAATAGAAGGAACAACAGAAAGATCTGTTGCAATATCTGGAACACAAGATTGGCAAAAAATAGAACTGATTTTTAATAGCAAAAATAGGGAAGAAGTAAATATCGGATTTAGATTAGGAGGATATTTAGGACAAGCAAAAGGAGAAGCGTGGTTTTCAGATTTTACAATAGAAGAAGGAACTGCAAGTAAAAATGATAACAATTGGAAATTTGCTTGCTTTATATTCGAAACAACAGATGTGACAATCAATGGCCGAAGAATCCAGTTAAATGTAATACAAAGCGATATTAATGATATAAAAAACACATTAGGCAGATTTAAAAATTCATGTTCAGTTTTATCAGAAAAAAAGATGACAGCAGATATAGATGTCTATCAAGTCGAAACACCATTAACAAAACTATCATATGACAATGAATTTGGGTATTATGTAGCACCAGAAGATGTAGAAGAACAAATAAAAAGCACAATAGCAGAAGGTGATTATGACCACATATTTGTCGTAATAAGATTGCGGAGACGAAGAACATGAAAATGATATCCAAGTAAAAGACTGGATAGGATTAGGTTCTATGGATTATTATGGAATAGGATTTTCAAATATCAGATTACCAAATGATTCAAGAAGTTATATATATAAATACAATTCTAGAGTAAATACATTCCCAGAAGAAGTATTTTTGCATGAATTTCTACATTCTTTAGAAAGAAACGCTCAAGAGTATGGTTATGATAGACCAGAATTACATGATTATGAAAAATATGGATATGAAAATGAAAGATTAGAAGGACAAAAACAATGGTATACAGATTATATGAATAAAGAAATAAAAACAACAGAAGGAAATGTTGGTTTACCAGCAGAAATTTATACATTAAAACCAGCTAAAAATAGCGATTTCGACTATTCATATAAAATAGAAGATGTATTTAAACAACCAGAAAATATAATTGAAGAAATAGCAGAAATATTTGAAAATTTGGGAAGAAAAATTCAATGTCTCATTGGGGACGTTTCTTAATGAGACATTTTGTCCTTGATGGGACACATATTATTTACATGATGTGTTTCAAATATAAAAAAGAATTATATAAGATTAAAAGCAAAGTGAGATGGAAAAAATGAAAGTAACAGAATTTGATTATGAACTACCAGAAGAACTGATAGCACAAACACCAATCAAAAAAAGAGACGAATCAAGATTAATGGTTTTAAACAGAAAAGAACAAACAATAGAACACAAAATATTTAAAGACATAATAGACTATTTAAAACCAGGAGATGTGCTAGTAAGGAATAATACAAAAGTAATACCAGCAAGACTTTATGGAAAAAAAGAAACAGGAGCAAAAGTAGAATTTCTATTACTAAATAACATAGAAGGAGATATCTGGGAGTCGATTGTAAGACCAGGAAATAAATTGCATGTAGGTGCAAAAATCATTTTTGGAGATGGTATTTTAGAAGCAGAAATATTAGAAGTAATGCCAGGCGGAACAAGAAAAGTAGAGTTTAAATATGACGGAATATTTAATGAAATCTTAGATAAAATTGGACTAATGCCATTACCACCATATATACATGAAAGTTTAAAAGAAAAAGACAGATATCAAACAGTCTATGCAAAATATAATGGTTCAGCTGCAGCTCCAACAGCAGGCTTGCACTTTACACCAGAATTATTAGAAAAAATCCAAGAAAAAGGTGTAGAAATTGCAAATGTAACATTACATGTAGGAATAGGAACATTTAGACCAGTTAAAGAAGATACAGTTGAAGCACATAAAATGCATTCAGAACACTTCTATATTAAACAAGAAGATGTTGATAAAATAAATAAAGCAAAACAAGAAGGAAGAAGAGTAATAGCAGTAGGAACAACATCATGTAGAGTATTAGAATCAATTGCAGATGAAAATACTGGTATGGTAAAACCAATTGAAGATGACACAGAAATCTTTATTTATCCTGGCTACAAATTTAAATGTATAGATGGATTAATAACAAATTTTCATTTACCACAATCAACACTTTTGATGCTAGTATCAGCATTGGCAGGTAAAGAGTATATAATGAAAGCTTATAATGAAGCAGTGAAAGAAAAGTATAGATTTTTTAGTTTTGGAGACGCAATGTTCATAATGTAAAAGTGGCGTCCCTTTTATGACCAAAAAAGGAGGAGAGAATGAAACCAGCAGTAACATATGAATTATTACACGAGTGCAAACAAACAGGAGCAAGAAGAGGAATAATACACACACCTCATGGAGATATACAAACACCAGTATTTATGCCAGTTGGAACACAAGCAACAGTAAAATCAATGACACCGGAAGAGCTAAAAGAAATGGTAGGAGCACAAATAATTTTATCTAATACATATCATTTATATCTAAGACCTGGAAATAAAATTGTAAAAGAAGCAGGCGGGCTCCACAAATTCATGAATTGGGATAGGCCAATACTTACAGATAGTGGGGGATTTCAAGTATTTAGTTTAGGAGACTTAAGAACAATTTCAGAAGAAGGTGTTGAATTCAAATCTCACTTAGATGGAAGTAAACATTTCTTTTCACCTGAATCTGTTATGGAAATAGAAGAAGACTTAGGTGCGGATATAATAATGTCATTTGATGAATGTTGTCCATATCCATCAACTTATGAGTATACTAAAAATTCAATGGAAAGAACGACAAGATGGGCAAAAAGATGTAAAGCAGCACATAAAACAGTTGACAAACAAGCTCTATTTGGGATAATTCAAGGAGGATTTTATAAAGACCTAAGAGAACAAAGTGCGAAAGATTTAATAGAACTTGATTTACCAGGATATGCAATAGGGGGAATAAGTGTTGGTGAGCCAAAAGAAGAATTTTTAGACATTTTAAGATATACAGCACCATTAATGCCAAAAGATAAGCCAAGATATTTGATGGGAGTAGGAACACCAGACTACTTAATAGAAGCAGCAATTGCAGGAATTGATATGTGTGATTGTGTATTACCAACTAGAATTGCAAGAAATGGAACAGCAATGACCTGGAATGGAAAAGTTGTAGTTAGAAATGCAACATATGAAAGAGACTGGACACCACTAGACCCAGAATGCGATTGTTATACATGTAAAAATTATACAAGAGCATATATAAGGCATTTGATAAAAGCAAATGAAATATTAGGAGTAAGATTATTATCAATTCATAACCTTAGGTTCTTGACTAAATTAATGGAAAGGGTTAAAATAGAAATAGAGCATGATAATTTAGGAACATTCAAAGAAGAATTTTACAAAAAGTATGGATACACCAAGTAAAAAAATAAATAAAGGTGGGATACAAATGAATCTAATCGAAGAAAGCTTCCAAACTAAGGAAGAAAAAAAGAAAAAAATGGCTACAAAAATCATATTAGGCGCAATAATAGTAGTAGTCTTAGTCATAGTTGGAATTGTTTCATATTTGTTGTATGTGCAAAGTACAATTTTAAGAGTAACACTTGATGGACAACAAAATGAACAATTAAAACAATTATTAGTATTTGAAGATGATGGGACAATCTATGTACCAATAAAAGAAGTAGCAAGTTATTTAGGATATGAAAGTTTCAATGGGGAATATAGCGATAAATCTGAAACACAAAGTAAATGCTATGTACAATCTGAAAATGAAGTAGCAAACTTTACATTAGGTTCAAATACTATATATAAATTAGATTTAACACAAAATAATAGTGATTATGAGTATGTACATATCAAAAATCCAGTAAAAGCAATTAATGGAGTTTTATATACAACAACAGAAGGTATACAAGAAGCATTTAATGTAAGTTTTACATATGACCAAGAAGCAAATAGAATAACAATATATACATTGCCATATCTAGTACAATTTTACACACCATATGCATTAGATTATGGATATGCTGAAATAAGTGAAGTATTTTCAAATCAAAAAGCAATATTAGATGGTATGTTAGTAGTATCAAATGATAGAGCAATGGGTGTTATTGATACAGATGGAAAAAGTTTATTAGAAGCAAAATATGATAATATTACTTATCTACCAAGTGTAGGAGACTTTTTAGTACAAACTGATGGACAAGTAGGAGTTTTATCAAAAACAGGACAAACAAAAGTTGATATAATTTATAACAACATAACACTAATGGATAGTGATGCAGGATTATATGTGGCAAGTAGAGATAATAGATATGGTGTTATTGATACAAATGGAGTTATAAAAATATATATTGAAAATGACCAAATAGGAATTGATACATCTAGATTTACACAAAACAATATAAAGAGCAAATATTTATTAGCAGATAATCTAATACCAGTAAAAAAAGGAGATTATTGGGGATTATTTGACACAAATGGAAATCAAGTAGTAGATTTTGAATATGATAGCTTTGGATATATAGCTTCAAATAGTAGAGATGCATACAGCTTACTAGTTATTCCAGATTATAATGTGATAGTAGCTGGTAGAGATGATAAATATACATTACTAAATTCTTCAGGTGAAATGCTATTTGGACTAGTTGCAGATGATATATATATGACAATTAGTGGTGGAGAAAGACATTATTATATTAGCGTAAATGACAATATAATAGATGCAGAAGAATATCTAGAATCAAGAGGAATAAGAAATCAAAATAGTAGCTCAAGTTCAAATACTTCAAGTAACTCAAATACAACAAACTCAAACAATACATCTAATCCAGCACAAAACAATAATGGTGGAACAAATGAAGAACAAAATGTAGAAGAAAATAATCAAGAGCAAGTAAATAAAGAGCAAATCAATCAGGAACCACCAGTAGAAGAGCAAGAAATGCAATAATAGTTCAGAAAAAATAAAAATAGCAGATTAAGTATTATTAAAAGTACTTAATCTGTTTTTAATTTTTGACCACCCATTCCAATAGAAAAATTTTCAAAAATGTTGTATAAATATAAATAGTGCATAAAAGCAAATTCGAATAGAAAAATCAAAAACAAAACAGAAAGGAAATTATGAAAAACATAGAAATAATAAGCTCTGGAAGTTATTTACCAAAATTAGAAATAAATAACCAACAATTAGAAGAAAAATTAAAATTAGAAGAAGGATACATTGAAAAAAGAACAGGAATAGAAAAAAGATATTATGCTAAAGAAGAAACAATAGAAGAAATGGCAAAAAAAGCAGTACAAAATCTACTAGAAAAGAATCAATTAAAAGAAATAATACAACAAATAGGATTAATAATAGTAGCAACAACAACACCAAACTATTTAATGCCAGGAATAGCAAATAAAATCCAAAAAGAACTACAAATTGAAAAAGCTATCTGCTTAGACATATTAGCTGGATGTAGTGGATATATAAATGCCTTAGATATAGCTAGAATGTATTTAGCAACAGAAAAAGTACAAAAAGCATTAGTAATAGGTGTGGATAAATTATCTGAATATACAGAAGAACAGGATGTAGGAACATCAATAATTCTATCAGATGGTGCAGGTGCACTACTTTTATCAACAACATCTAAAGAAAAAGTTTATATGTCAAATATAAAAGCTGAAATAGATGAAGATGAAATACTAACATGTAAAGTAAATGAAAAAATAAAGATGAATGGAAAAGAAATATATAAATACGCAGTAACAAATACAGTAAAAAATATCAATGAATTACTAGACAAATCAAATGAAAAATTAGAAAATATGAAATATATTGTACCACATCAATCAAACACAAAAATAATGAAATCAATGATGTCAAGACTAAAGATTGATGAAAGCAAAATGTATATGAATATAAAAGATACTGGAAATACATTTTGTGCAAGCATACCAATTGCATTAAATGAAATGTTTGAAAAAAATCTGCTAAATGAAGGAGACAAAATCATTTTAATTGGCTATGGTGGAGGACTTAATACAGGTAGTATCTTATTAGAAATTTAAAATGTCTCATTGGGGACGTTTCCTTCTGAGACATCGAAAGGAATGATTATAAATATGAAAAGAGCATTTTTATTCCCTGGACAGGGAGCACAAACAGTTGGAATGGGAAAAGACATTTATGAAAAATATGAAGAAGCAAGAAAAATATATGACAAAGCAAGTGAAATATCAGGAATAGATGTAAAAAAGATTTGCTTTGAAGGACCAGAAGAAGAACTAAACAAAACAGAAAACACACAAATAGCAATATTAACAACAAGTTTAGCAATGTTAGAAGTATTAAAATCAAAAGGAATAGAAGCAGATGTTGCAACAGGGCTAAGTTTAGGAGAATATGGAGCATTAATATATGCAGGAATAATCTCTTTTGAAGATGGAATAAAACTAATCAAAAAAAGAGGACATTACATGGGAAATCTATTGCCAAAAGAAGAATATGCAATGGCAGCAGTAATAGGATTAGAAAGCTCAAAAATAGAAGAAATATGCAACAAATTACAAGAACAAGGAAAATTTGTAGTACCAGCAAACTATAATTGCAGTGTACAAACAGCAATATCAGGAGAAACAGATGCAATAGATGAAGCGATAGAATTATTAAAGATGGCAGGAGCTAAAAGAGCAATTAAGCTAAAAACAAGCGGACCATTCCACACAATGAAATTAGAAGAAGCAAAAAAAGCATATGAAAAAGAATTAGAAAATGTAGAATTTAATGTATTACCATTAAATGAACAAAAAGTAAAAGTAATAAAAAATTTAGACGGAACATATTACAGATCAGAAGATAATGTTAAAGATGTATTAGCAAACCATATAATAAATCCAGTTAGATTTGATAAAGCAATACAACTTATGAAGGATGAAGGAATAGAAGAATATATTGAAATAGGACCAGGAAAAGTCTTAACAGGATTTATCAAAAAAGATAACAAAGAAGCAACAACATACAATGTAAACAGTTTAGAAAGTTTAGAAGAAATTTAGGAGGTTAGTTATGGAAGAGAAAAAAACAGTTTTTGTTACAGGAGCATCAAGAGGAATAGGAAAAGAAGTAGCATTAAAATATGCAGAAAATGGTTATGATGTAATCATAAACTATGTATCAGACAAAACAGATGTAGAAGCATTAGAAAAAGAATTTAAAGAAAAAGGAGCAGATACATTAATTTTAAAAGCAGATGTTTCAAATCCAGAAGAAGTACAAAATGTTGTAGATAAAGCAATTGAGAAATTTGGAAAAATTGATGTACTTGTAAATAATGCAGGTATCACAAGAGACAATTTATTAATGAGAATGACTGAAGAAGAGTTTGATAAAGTTTTAGAAATAAACTTAAAAGGAACATTTTTAGTTACAAAAGCAGTTACAAAATACATGATGAAAAAAAGAAACGGAAGCATTATAAATCTTTCATCAGTAGTAGGAGTTGCAGGAAATGCTGGACAATGTAACTATTCAGCTTCAAAAGCAGGAATTATAGGATTTACAAAAAGTATTGCAAAAGAATTAGCATCAAGAAATATTAGAGCAAATGCAGTAGCTCCAGGATTTATAGAAACAGATATGACAGCAGTTTTATCTGATAGTGTAAAAGAGTCAATACATAATCAAATACCATTAAAAAGAATGGGAAGCGCTAAAGAAGTTGCAGAATTAATATACTTCTTAGGCTCAGAAAAAAGTTCATATATAACAGGGCAAGTTATTAATGTTGATGGCGGAATGGTAATGTAGGAAAGCAAGAACAATCAGAAAAACCTTTGCTTTCACAAAGGTTTTTCGAAAATCGGCTATAAAGAAATCAAACAGTTCGTTTAACAAAAAACGTTGTTGTCTTAGAATTGCCACGATGGTAAACCTTAGGATTCTCGTAGCCGATGTCTTTAAGAACATCACAGACCTTGATATCAAAAGCTCTGGGATAACTTCCTGAAGAAAGTGAAAAACAAAACTGAGATGGTAGTTGCTCATTATAATTAAAAGCACAATCAACAATTTTTCTCAGAATTAAATATTTGTCACTATCTCCATTATTGCTGTACCGTTTACGAAGGGCAATAGCCTTTTCGTAAAAACTTAAGTTACTCATAATGTAATACCTCCTTGGGTTTTATAGT
Organism: uncultured Clostridium sp.; assembly: GCA_946487895.1. Classification (GTDB taxonomy): domain Bacteria; phylum Bacillota; class Clostridia; order TANB77; family CAG-508; genus CAG-269. The sequence continues at coordinate 1,603 of CAMLUO010000027.1, read as the reverse complement.
ACAAATAAATTATAACACAAGTCACATAAGAAAGACAACTAGAAACTTAAATATACTAAAAAATCATAATTAATACAAAACACAAAAAATAAATTAAAAAGAAAGGAAAAGATGAAATGGAAAGAAGAGTTGTAATTACAGGATTAGGTGCAATCACACCATTAGGAAACAATGTAGAAGAATTTTGGAAAGGCATCAAAGAAGGAAAATGCGGAATAGACCAAATCACAAAATTTGATGCATCAGAATTTAAAGTTAAATTAGCAGCAGAAGTAAAAGGATATAATCCAGAAGATTATTTTGACAGAAGAGAAGCAAAAAGATTAGACCTATTTTCACAATATGCAATGATAGCTTCAAGAGAAGCATGGAAAGATAGTGGATTAGATAAAGAAACAGAGAAGATGGAAAGAGTTGGAGTAGTAGTAGGTTCTGGAATTGGTGGAATACAAACAATAGAAACAGAAAATAGAAAATGTAATGAAAAAGGACCAGATAGAGTATCACCTATGTATATACCAATGGGAATATTAAATATGGCAACAGGAAATGTAGCAATTGATATAGGAGCAAAAGGTGAATCAATGGCAATGGTTACAGCATGTGCATCAGGAACTCACTGTATTGGTGAAAGTTTTAGAATGATTAAACATGGTTATCAAGATATTGTTTTAGCTGGAGGAACAGAAGCTGGTATAACACCACTTAGTATAGCAGGATTTACAAATATAAAAGCACTAACAAAAGCTGAAGACAAAAACAGAGCAAGCATTCCATTTGATAAAGAAAGAAGCGGATTTGTAATGGCAGAAGGAGCTGGAGTAGTAGTATTAGAAGAATATGAACATGCAAAAGCAAGAGGTGCAAAAATATATGCTGAAATAGTAGGATATGGAGCAACATCAGATGCATATCATATAACATCACCTGCACCTGGAGGAGAAGGTGGTGCAAGAGCCATGAAATTAGCTATGGAAGAAGGAAATGTAAAACCAGAAGAAATTACATATATAAACGCACATGGTACATCAACACATTTAAACGATGCATGTGAGACACAAGCAATAAAAACAGCATTAGGAGAAGAAAATGCAAGAAAAGTAATGGTAAGCTCAACAAAAGGACATACAGGACATCTTTTAGGAGCAGCAGGAGCAGTTGAAGCAATAATTTGTAGTAAAGCAATACAAGAAGGATTTGTACCAGCAACAATAAACTACAAAGTACCAGATGAAGAATGTGACTTAGACGTAGTACCAAATGAAGGAAGAAAAGCAGAAATAAAATATGCTATATCAAATTCATTAGGATTTGGAGGACACAACAGTAGCTTATTATTCAAAATGTCCAATTAGGGACGTTTCCGTTTGGACATTTTTGTCCATTTTGGGACACATCTATTTTAAAACATAAGGTAAATATTGAACAATAAAAGCCTTTTCAACAAATGAAGTATAGTATAAAATATCATATAAGAAAATCAAATCTTATCTATGAAAGGATGATAATAAATGGATTACAAAGATATCAAAAAATTAATTGATGATATGGGAAATTCAAATTTAGATTCATTAGAAATAGAATTTCCAGAAGGAATTAAAAT
>CAMLUO010000026.1 GCA_946487895.1 uncultured Clostridium sp. | reverse complement strand
TTTCAATTTTATTTATTCGGTCCATAGCGAGGTACGAGCTATTTAGTACGATTGTAATTACTAAGGCAATTAATGTAATACCTTTTGTTTCTTTTTTTACTTTTTCTTGCATTTTGTGTTTCCTCCTTTTATTTCTCTTACGTTTAATATTTTCTAATTTTTGCTTTTTTATTCTTTTTGTATCTAATTTGCCATTCTATACTGCAAAAAGAAGCTTATATTTACTTCTAATCATTACAAGTAAACAATTTACAAACAGGATATGTATTTTTCAATGTTCTTTTTGCAATCTAAAATGTACTTATTATTTACATTTCAAATTGTATCGTAACACATTGTTTTTGTCAATGGTTTTGTTTTGCTTTTTTTGATTTTTTTATTAGTATGTTGACTAACTTAAAATTGCCTTGTATAATAGATATATCAACAAATTAGGAGACTTTAATATGAACACAAATCATTTAGAAAAATTAGAATATAATAAAATATTAGAAAACTTAAGTAATTATTGCACAACAGAATATGGGAAGAATTTAGCCAACAATTTATTACCTAGTAATGAAAAATTACAAGTTACTTCTTTATTACAAGAAACACTTGAAGGAATAGATTTATCAATGCGTAATTCTTTTCCATCTTTTTATGATGCATCTTATATTACTGTTTCATTAAAACAACTTGAAAGTGGACAAAATTTAAACACAAAAACACTTTTGAATTTAGCAAATATTTTGAAAAATGCTGAAGAGTTGAAATCATATTTTAATAAAGATTTTATTACTGAAGAGTCTTTTCCTATTCTTTCAGATTTATTTAATATGCTTTATTCAAATAATTCAATTTCTTCTAAAATATTTTCTTGTATATTAGAAGAAGATGTTATTGATGATAGAGCATCAAAAGAATTGTATTCTATAAGAAGAAAGAAAAAGAATTTGGAGCAAGATATTAGAAGTAAATTAAATGATATGATACATTCTTCTTCATATAGTAAATATATTCAAGAACCTATTATTACAATACGTAATGAACGTTTTGTAATACCAGTAAAAGAAGAATATCGTTCTTCAGTTAAAGGGTTAATACATGATGTTTCAAATGCAGGCTCAACCGTTTTTATTGAACCATTATCTGTTTTTGAAATGAATAATGAAATACATGAATTAATAAATAGTGAAAATATTGAGATAGAAAGAATATTATTTGAATTAAGCCAATTATTTTTACCTATTATATCTCAGCTAAAAGATGATGTAGATATTATAGGAAAACTTGACTTTATATTTGCAAAAGCTAAATTTACAAAATCAATAAATGCAATTATTCCTAAGGTATCAGATAAAAAAGAAATTGATTTAAAAAATGCAAGACATCCTTTAATTTCTAAAGATACTGTTGTTCCAATCACTTTATCTTTAGGAAAGGACTTTTCTACTTTATTAATTACCGGTCCAAATACTGGAGGAAAAACTGTTACATTAAAAACTGTTGGACTTTTGACTTGTATGGCATGTTCAGGTCTTGCAATACCATGTGATGAAAATTCTTCAATATATGTATTTGACAATGTTTTTGCAGATATTGGTGATGACCAAGATATTACAAGTTCTCTTAGTACTTTTTCATCTCATATGACAAATATTGTTGATATATTAAGGAATTTCACATCTGAATCTTTAATTTTATTAGATGAACTAGGCTCAGGAACAGACCCATTAGAAGGTGCAAATCTTGCTATTAGTATTTTAGAGCATATTAAAGAAATTGGCGCTTTAACTATTTCTACTACTCATTATCCAGAACTTAAAAAATATGCTTTAGCAACAAGTGGTTTTGAAAATGCTTCTGTTGAATTTGATGTTTCAACACTAACTCCTACTTATAGGTTATTAGTTGGTATTCCTGGAAAAAGTAATGCCTTTGAGATTAGTAAAAAGTTAGGTTTAGATGAAAAAATTATTGATAATGCTAAAAGTCATCTTTCTTCTAAAGAAATTGCTTTTGAAGATTTATTGAAAAGCATTTATGATGATAAGGCTTTAATTGAAAAGGAAAAAGAAGATATATCTAAGGAATTAAATCAAGTAACTTTACTACGTAAATCTTTGGAAAGGGATAATCAATCTTTGAAGAATAAAGAAGAAGAGTTGATTAATAATGCTAAAGTTAAGGCTAGAAATATTTTGTTAGATGCCAAAGAAGATGCAACTGAGATTATAAAGGAAATGAATAGTTTAGCAAAAGAAAATAGATTGTCCAATAATGCGGATTTATCTAATTTGAGAAATGCTTTAAATTCTAAAATCAAGGATATTAAGATATATGGTGATAATGAGAATGTGTCTGAAAATGCTTCTTCTATGTTAAAACCTGAAGATACCTATTTAAATATGGGGGTTTTTGTTAAGACTTTAAGGCAACCTGGGATTGTAGTTTCTCATGTTTCTAAGTCAAATGAAGTTCAAGTTCAAATTGGAAATATGAAAACTAATGTTAATATTAAATATCTTGAAAAGTTGGATAATTCTAAATTAGATAAAAATAGTTCTAAGAAAACTAATTCTACTTTGAATAAAAATACTTCTAGCTCTTATGGTTATGCTAATATTTCAAAAACTAAAAATGCTAAATCTGAAATTAATGTTATTGGATATAATGTTGATGAAGCAATATTTGTTATTGATAAATTCTTAGATGATTGTTCTTTATCAAAATTGCAAACTGTCAGAATTGTTCATGGTAAGGGTACTGGTAAATTAAGAAATGGTATTCACAAATTTTTAAAGACTAACCCTCATGTAAAGTCTTTCCGTCTTGGCTCTTTTGGTGAAGGAGAAATGGGTGTTACTGTTGTTGAACTAAAATAATTTTTTCTTGATGATTTTTATATTAAAGTTATTTGAATTTTTGAAAACCTATCACTTTTATTTTTAATTATATTTTATTTTTAATACATCTTATTTTTAAAGTATAGGTTTTCTTTTATTTGCTTTTAATTGTAAATAATAAATTTGGTCACTATGTCTATCTAGTATTTTTTCATCTTCTTCAAATCTTCTTTCAAATTCTTTGTTTTTTTCTTCTTGTCCTGTGACTACATCTAATAGTATTTGTAATTTTTCTCCATGCTCTACTTCTATTTTTGCAACTGTTCTGCTTAAGCTTCTTTGTTCTTTTTTTATGTCTTTCATTTCATTTTGCATATTATTCATGTCATTTTTCATTTTGTTCATGTCATTAGCCATATTTATTAATAATTTGTCTCTTTCTTTCATGTCATCAGATAGTTTTTGTAAAATGACATCCCTTTCTTTCATGTCATTTTTTACATTTTTCATATCGTTTTTTACATTTTTCATGTCATTTTTTAGATTCTTCATGTCATTAGCCATGTTAATTAATAGTTCGTCTCTCTCTTTATCTGTCATAGATTTTTTCCTCCTTTCTTGTAAAATTTGCTATTTCATTTCTTTTATAATCAATTGCATTTTCATTATACTTATTTGTATAAATTGTGTCAACGGACAAATATTTCAAAAAAATAATAAATTCTAGTAAAATCTCATTTTAACTAGAATTTATATCATAAAAGCTTACTTTTTTAATTATACAAATTTTTCTACTACTAAAACAGTCCTTCCACTTCTTGTAGTACCATCAATCTGCTTAATAACAAATCTGCCCTTTCCTCTAACAGTAATTTTGTCTCCTACTTTTATACTTTTAGATGGTTTTGTTTCATTTTGTCCATTAACAAAAACTCTTTCCTGTTTAATTACTTCTAATGCTTTATTTCTTGATGTTCTAATTAAATCAGAAACAATATTATCCATTCTAAGTGATGGTACTATTATTTTAACTTCTTCAATTCTTGCTTCCTGTACTTCAAGTTTTGATATTTCTTTTTCTATTATTTTTGCATTATTAAATCTAGTTAAACTAGGTAATTGTTCTAATAATATTGTCGAAAAATCTGCTAAAGTAATTATTTCTGCCCCTTCATTTGAAACTATTATATCTCCTACTTTTTCTCTTTTTAGTCCTAATTTAACTATTCCGCCTAAATAGTTTCTATGTGTATATTTACCCTTTTCTTCATCTGATAATATTATTTTTACTACTTTTAAAATTTTATTATAGTTTTTTTGTAGCATTTCTTCATCATATTTTTCTGGGTATATTATGGCAATTTTTCTTTCAGCTTCTTCATATCCACCAAATAGTTTGTAGTTTTCAAATTTAATTTTTCTAAAAAAGTTTTCTACAAGTGCTACTTGATACATATCTAAAAAATCTGAGAATTCTATTTTTTGTTTGCTTTTAGAAAATTCTATCTTATCTAATATTTGTGATAAACAAATTTTATCTTCTTGTTTTTTATATTCTTTTAATATTTGTTGTTTTTCCATCTTTCCTCCCTATAAAATCTTTTAGTATTGTTTCTTCATCTATTTTGTATCTTTTTTCTAATTCTTCTACACTACCATGTTCAATAAACTTATCTGGATATGCATATGTTTTTAAATTAACATCTTCTAGTTTTTCTTCTACAATTATTTCTTTTATCGCTGTTGCTAAACCATTTATAACCGTTCCATCTTCTATTGTGATTACATTTTTAGTTTTTAATATTGAAGATTTAATTGTTTCTCTATCTAATGGTTTTAAAAATCTTGCATTTATAATTTCTACTGAAACTTGTCCATCTTCAAATTCATGTTTTTCAATTTCATTTGCTATTTTTATTGCTTTTGCAACAGTTTTTCCTATCGCTATAATTGTTAAATCCTTTCCTTCTTGAATAACTTCAGCTTTTCCTAGTTCTATTTTTTTATGATATTCAAATTTATATTTGTCTTCTCCTCCTCTAGGATACCTAATTACAACAGGTTTATTCAATTTTATTGCAAATTCTAACATATCTTCAAGTTCTTTAAAATCTTTTGGTGCCATTATATTTAAATTAGGAACTAATCTAAAAAACGCCATATCTAATAAACCTTGGTGAGTTTCTCCATCAGCACCAACACAACCCGCTCTATCTACACACATTATAACTGGTAAATTTTGAATTGCTATATCATGTATTACTTGGTCATATGCTCTTTGATAAAATGACGAATAAATTGGAACTACTGGTATAACTCCTGCTTTTGCCATTCCAGCAGCTAAGCCTAAGGCGTGTTGCTCTGCAATTCCAATATCAAAAAATCTATCTGGAAATTCTTTTGCAAATCTTGCAAGTCCAGTCCCATCTTTCATAGATGCAGTAATAGCAACAATTCTGTCATTTTCTTCTGCTAAGGCCACTAATTTATCGCCAAACACTTTTGAATAGTCTTTACTTTTTTCTTTTTTACTTTTACCTGTTTCTATATCAAAAGGTCCTGTTGCGTGAAACTTATCAGGATTTTCTTCTGCTATTTTATATCCTTTTCCTTTTTTAGTTAAAACATGTAATAAAACTGGACCTTCTAGCTCTTTTGTAATTTTTAGCATTCTCTCTATCTCTTCTTCATTATGTCCGTCTACTGGTCCTAAATATCTAAATCCTATATCTTCAAAGAACATTTTTGGAATAACCAATTGTTTTATACTTTTCTTAATTCTTTGAACTATTTTAACAAAAGGTTTACCTATAACAGGTATTTTTAAGATTGCTTTTTTAGCAGATATACTTGGTTTTGTATAGCTTTTTTTAGTTCTTAGTTTACTTAGCATCATACTTAAGCCACCAATGTTCTTAGAAATACTCATTTCATTGTCATTTAATATAACTGTTAGGCTTGTTTGACTATATCCTGCGTCATTTAATGCTTCAAGTGCCATTCCACCTGTTAATGCACCATCACCAATAACTGCAATAACATGATTTTTCTTGCCTTCTATATCTCTTGCTCTTGCCATACCTAATGCTGCAGAAATAGATGTACTGCTATGTCCAGTATTAAAGCAATCTGTTTCAGATTCTTTAGTCTTTGGAAAACCTGCTAAACCATCTAATTTTCTTAGCGTTTTCATTTGCTCTTTTCTTCCAGTTAAAATTTTATGTACATAGGTTTGATGTCCAACATCCCATACTATTTTATCTTCTGGCAAGTTAAACACACTATGTAGTGCAATTGTTAATTCAACTACACCTAAATTAGAAGCTAAGTGCCCTCCATTTTCTGATACTATTTCTAATATATATTTTCTTAAATCATCTGCTAATTCTTTCTTCTCTTCTGTTGTTAATTTTTTTACATCTTCAGATGAATTTACTTTCTCTAACATTTTACCACCTTTGCCGGGATTAGGGGACGGTCCTCTAAATCCCTGCTTTTAGGGATTCGGGGACGGACCTCTAATCCAATTTCTTAAGTGGGATTAAGGGACGTTCTTTTAATCCCTTCGAATGGGATTGGGAACATTCCTTAATCCTTTTATATTGGTTATATTTTATCATAATTTTTGTTCAATTTAAAGTCTATAATAGTAAAAATAATAGAAAAAGGACATCAATGATGTCCTAATCTAAAAACACATTTCTTTTCATAACATATTTTTCTCCTTCAATTCTAAAAGTCCCATTTAAGTAAAGAGTTTCAATTGTATTTTTTACACACTCTTTAACTCTTTCTTTTGAAAGAATCCAGACATAGTTGTCTTTTACTTCAAGTTCTTTTAGCATTTCTTCCAAAATTTCTTTTTCTGTAAATTCCTGTTTTCTTAGAATAACAGATGTGGTTAAATTTTGTAAATCCTGCCGTGTTACTACTTCTAAACCTGTTTTTCTCTTCATTTTTTCTCCTCCTTGATATTTATCAAAACAAGTTATCAGTTTCATTTTATGCGAACATTGTATCACTTTCACACTTTTATGTCAATTTTATTACTAGCATAACGTTAAAATTATAAATAATTGTTAAAAGGTCCGTCCCCGAATTCCTAAAAACAGGGATTTAGAGGACCGTCCCTAAATCCCTGCAACTATCTCGCCGTCTTTTACTCCTATTTTTGTTGTTTTGTTTTTCTTCAAGTTTCCATCTAAGATTTCTTCTGCAAGTTTGTCTTCTAACATGCTTTGTATTGTTCTTCTTAGCGGTCTTGCTCCAAAGGCTTTGTCTATTCCTTTGCTTGCAATTAATTCTTTTACTTCTGGCTCGATTTCTATTTTGATTTTTTGTGCCTGTAATCTGTTTTGTACTTCTTTTAACATTAAATCTATTATTTGACTTATTTCTTCGTCTGTTAGTTTATGGAATACTATTATTTCATCAATACGGTTTATGAATTCTGGTCTTAATTCTCTTTTTAATTCTTCCATTACTGCTTTTTTAGTTTCTTCATATTCTTTGTTTTGTTTTTCTAGTTTTGCTTTTTCTTCAGCATTTTTACTTGATTCTTTTCCATCTAAATTTTTTATAACAGCCTCCTGACTAAATCCTAATGATTTTTTATCTGTTATTAATCTTGCTCCTATATTTGATGTCATGATTATTACTGTGTTTTTAAAGTTGACTGTTCTTCCTTGGCTATCTGTTAGACGTCCATCTTCTAGTATTTGTAATAACATATTCATAACATCTGGATGTGCTTTTTCAATTTCGTCAAATAATATTATTGAATATGGTTTTCTTCTTATTTTTTCTGTTAATTGTCCTCCTTCATCAAATCCTACATATCCTGGAGGTGAACCTATTAATTTTGATACTGAGTGTGACTCCATGTATTCAGACATGTCGATTCTTATTAATGCATTTTCATCACCAAATAGTGTTTCTGCTAATGCTTTTGATAATTCTGTTTTACCTACACCTGTTGGTCCTAAGAATAGGAATGAACCTATTGGTCTTTTTGGGTCTTTTAGTCCAACTCTTCCTCTTCTTATTGCTTTTGCTACTGCTTCAACTGCTTCATTTTGTCCAATTACTCTTGCATGTAAGTTCTTTTCTAGATTTTTTAATTTTTCATTTTCGTCTTCTGTTATTTTCTTTGCTGGAATTCCTGTCCAACTTGCTATTACTTCTGCTATATTTTCTTCTGTTATATTTGTAACAGATTTATTGTTTTTATTTTTCCATTTCTTTTGTTCTTTTTCGTATTTGTCTTTTAATTCTTTTTCTTTATCTCTTAAGTCTGCTGCTTTTTCAAATTTTTGTGTACGTACTGCTTCTTCTTTGTCTTTTTGCATTTCTTCAATTTGTTCTTCTAATTCTTTTAAACTGTCTGGCTCTGTATATGTTTTTAATTTTGCTCTTGATGCTGCTTCATCTATCAAGTCTATTGCTTTATCTGGCAAAAATCTATCATTGATATATCTTGTAGACATTGTAACTGCTGCTTCTATTGCTTCATCTGTTATTTTTACTCCATGATGTGCTTCATATTTGTCTCTTATACCTTTTAAGATTTTTATAGTATCTTTTTCACTTGGTTCATTTACTGTTACTGGGCTAAATCTTCTTTCCAAAGCTGCATCTTTTTCAATAAATTTTCTATATTCATTTAAAGTTGTAGCACCTACTAATTGGATTTCACCTCTTGCAAGTAAAGGTTTTAAAATATTTGCTGCATCTATTGCTCCTTCTGCTGCTCCTGCACCAACTATTGTGTGAATTTCATCTATGAATAGTATTACATCTCCTGCTTTTTTAACTTCTTGTAATGCTTTTTTTATTCTTTCTTCAAAGTCTCCTCTATATTTAGCTCCTGCTACCATTCCTGAAATATCTACACTTACAACTCTTTTATCTTTTAATATCTCTGGTACATCTCCTGCTACTATTTTTTGTGCTAGTCCTTCAACAACTGCTGTTTTACCAACACCTGGTTCACCAATTAAGCAAGGATTATTTTTTGTTCTTCTTGATAGAATTTGTATAACCCTTTCTATTTCTTCTTTTCTTCCTATAATTGGGTCTAATTTTCCTTCTCTTGCTTTTTTAGTTAAGTCTTCTCCAAATTGGTTTAATGTAGTTGTTTTGTTATAGCTTCCTTTTTTAGAGTCTGCCTCATTTTTGTTGTCCTCACCAATAAAGTCTTCACCTTCATTTATAACTTTTACTATTTCATTGTATAGTTTTGGTATACTAACATTTAATTCTAATAAAATACGTGCTGCAATGCTGTCACCTTCTCTTAGAATACCAATTAACATATGCTCTGTTCCTATATAGTTATATCCTAGTTTTCTTGCTTCTATGAATGCACTTTCAATTACTCTTTTTGTTCTAGGTGTAAATCCTAATGTTCCTTCTATAGGCTCTTCTTGACCTACTAATTCTACGATTTTATCTATAATATTTTCTGGTGTTACTTCTTGGTTTTCTAAAACTTTTGAAGCTACTCCACTTCCTTCTTTTGCTAGACCATATAATATATGTTCTGTTCCTATATAGTTATGTCCTAACTCAATTGCTACTTCGTTTGCAATTTCTATTGCTTTTTTAGCTCTATTTGTAAATTTGTATGTCATAATTTTCAACTCCTTTCAAATGTCCCATTGGGGACGTTTCTCATGCGACATTGTCCTTTTAGGGACGTTTCCGAATGAGACATTTTGTCTCATTTTGGACACATCTTTATTTTTTATTAATTCTAATTTTGTTTTAATTTGATTTTTATGTTAAATTATAGTATAATTGTTTTATACCGTATGGTTTTGTAACTTGATGTTAGTCCAAGTTATTGGACTGTTTCCACAACATATTGTTGTGTGCCTTATAAGGAGGTAATTTATGATATATGCTGGTAGTATTCTTCTTTTAGCTGTTTTAGGCTATTTGGGAGCAGGACAACTTTCATTAGATACTTTTTCTATTATGATTGCATTAAGTATAGCTACAAATGGTATTTGTCAAGCGATTTCCAAACTCAAAGATAATCCTAATGATAAAGAAGATAAGAATGACAAAAAAGAATAATGCCAAGCCTCCTTGTGAGGCTATTTTTTTTCCTTTAAAATCTGTTTGATTACCTCAGCCCTTTTCACATCTCTTTCATAAGAATCATACTGTTCACCTAAGTACTTTTGTAAATTTGCTGGTTTAGTATATAAATACAATTTTTGAACTTGTAAATCAGTAATTCCATCTAAAATACCTAAATCAACACCAAGTTTAATATCTGAAAGTAATTCCCTTGTTTCTTCTGAAGATATCTTTTTACAATTACTTAAAACTCCATAACTTCTATAAATCATATCCTCGAACTCAATTTTATCATCTGCTAACATTTTTCTAGCTTTTCTTTCTTGTTCAATAATTTTCTCAGAAATCACTTTAACTCTTTCAATAATTTCCTTTTCAGTAATACCTAATGTTTGTCTATTAGAAATTTGATACATATCTCCAGTGCTTTTAGAATTTTCTCCATATATACCTCTTATGCTAATTCCAAAATTACTAACAGCATTTAAAATTTTTGCAGTATTTCCAGTGTGCTCTAAAGCTGGAAGATGTAACATCACACTTGCTCTTAATCCTGTTCCAACATTAGTTGGACATGCTGTTAAATATCCATATTTTTTATTTATTGCATATCCTAAAGTTTCATTGATTTTTTCATCTAGCTCAATTGCTAAATTTAATGTGTTTTCTAGGTCTAGTCCACAATTAAATACTTGTATTCTTAAATGGTCTTCTTCACCTATCATTATACAAATATTTTCTTCATCATTTATTAAAATACTTCCTGTTTCATTTTTATTTAAAGCAAATTCTGGACTTATAATATTTTTTTCAACTAAACTCATTTTGGTTATATCATCCATATCTTTTAGTTTGAAAAATTTGAGTCCATATCCTATTCCATATAAATTATCTTTTATTTTATTTTCTAAGGCTTCCCTTTCTTGTTTTGTTTTTAGATTGAAAGGAAATCCTGCTATATTTCGTGCAAATCTAATTCGTGTGCTTTTTGCTACATCACTGTTTTCACTACTTTGTAAATACCAATTCATGTTTTACCACCTTTCTTTAAAGTTTCTTTATTTCGTCTCTTATTTTTGCTGCATCTTCATATCTTTCTTTTTTTATTGCTAACTTTAATTGTTCTTGTAATTGTTCTAATTTTGCCTTTTTATCATTATCCTTATTATTATTTGCACTTTCTACTTTGTTATTGTCTGCATTATTCATATTGTTTGAGCTATTCTTTTCTTTACTTTCAGATTTTTTTAATTTTTCATCAATCTTATTATCTATAATTTTTCCAATTCTTCCTACATGTTGATTTGAACCTTGTATTTTTTTAATTATTGGATCTAATTTTGCTTCAAATACATCATAGCAATTACCACATCCTAATTTTCCTGTATTTACAATATCATCAAATGTATATCCACAATTATCACAAGTTAATGTTTTAACCTCATTTAATAGTGGCATCCATTCTGGTTTTGCAAATTCTTCCATAAAATCACCAAAGAAATTAGAAAAATCCATTGGCATACTAAAATCCATATGACCAATTCCTAATTTTTGGCTACATTCCTCACATAAATTAAGTTCTCTTACTTTTCCATTGATATTTTCTGAATATCTTACATTTGCTTCTCTTTTTCCGCAGTTATCACATAACATTTTTATCTCCTCCTTTTTTAAGAGTATTTGGGTACGTGTCACTTTTCCTCTTTTGAAGATTTTTGGAGCCGTCCCAAATCCCTATTCTAAATTTATTAACATGTTTTTGAATATTCTTGCTCTTACTTCGTCTTTTATGTCTTTTGTTAGTTGTAATACATTGTCACTTGTTGCTACTTTTAACAGTTTTGCTTCTTTTTCGTCTATTACACCATATGAAAGAAAGTCACTAATTAGTATATCTACTTCATTTGATGTTATTTCTTTTCCTATGTTTTTTATGATATACATTAAGTAGTCTGATTTACTATTAGTTGCCTTTTTTATTTTTATGTGTCCTCCACCACCTCTTTTACTTTCAACATAGTATCCTTGCGATGGTTTGAATCTTGTTGCTATTACATAATTTATTTGTGACGGCACACAATTAAAGTGTTCTGCTAATTCATTTCTTTGTATTTCTATTTCTTCATTGTCATCAAATAAATCTTTTATGAATTCTTCTATTAAATCTGACATTCTCATCTTATCTCGCCTCCAATTTATTATCTCTATCTATTTTCGAATATATATCACATATTAGTTTGTTGACTTTGACTTTCTTTGACCTACAATATATATTATACTCTCTTTTAAAATGTTTTCAAGTACTTCTCAAAACGTTTTTTGACCTTTTCTGACCTTTTCTCGTACTTTTATAAGCTAAATCTATCTTTTTCTTATTTTTTCTCTCTTTTTCTGACTATTTTCCACTTTTATCTTCTTCTTTATTTTCATTTGTTTTTGTTATATTTTCTAATTTTTTTGCTTTGTTCTTTTGCTCTGGTAATGTTATCCATGCAAAATAAGATGATATAAATTCCCCATATTTTGTCGCGTCTTCTCCTACTTCTGCCTCTTTAGAATGTATATCATTTTTATTATTTTTTTTTTCCAATATTATCACTCCTTTACTATTTTTGTTATCCCCATTTAAATCATCTTTTATACATTAAATTAAATTTTTATCCAAGTCTATATCTCTTATTGAAACTCCATTCAATATTTCTCCTTATTATATATTTTGAAAATGCAAAAAAATGTCGCAGGAGAAACGTCCCCTATGCGACATTAAATTTTTATTACTTTTTCCCATGGCAAATCTTTTTTTCCAAAATGCCCATAGTTTGTTGTTTTAGAATAGATTGGCCTTTTCAAATCTAAATATTTTATTATTCCATCTGGTGTTAAGTCAAATTTTTCTTTTATTAAATCTACTAATTCCGCTTCTGATTTGTTACTTGTACCAAATGTATTTACACATATTGAAAGCGGCTCTTTCATTCCTATTGCATATGATACTTGTATTTCACATTTTTTTGCATATCCATTTGCAACTATGTTTTTAGCAATATGTCTCATCATGTATGCAGCAGACCTATCTACCTTGCTTGGGTCTTTTCCAGAAAATGCTCCTCCACCGTGACGTGCATATCCACCATATGTATCTACTATTATTTTTCTTCCTGTTAATCCTGTATCTCCTAAAGGTCCACCTATGACGAATCTTCCTGTTGGATTTACATATATTTTTGTGTTTTCATCTATCATATTTTCTGGTACTGTTGTTTTTATAACTTTTTCTATTATATCTTGTTTTAAATTTTCTTGTTTTACATCTGCTTCATGTTGTGTTGATATTAGTATTGTTTCTATTCTTTTTGGTTTTTCGTCTTCATATTCTACTGTTACTTGTGTTTTTCCGTCTGGTCTTAAATATGGTATTATTTTTTCTTTTCTTACTTCTGTTAATTTTCTAGCTAACTTATGTGCCATGTCTATTGCATATGGCATATAGTCTTCTGTTTCATCTGATGCATAACCAAACATGATTCCTTGGTCTCCTGCTCCTCCAACATCTACTCCCATTGCAATATCTGGACTTTGTTTTGTTATATTTGTGTATATTTTACAATTTTTATAGTTCATATCTATGTTTTCATTATCAAAGCCAACCTCTTTTATTTTCTCTCTTACTAAGCTTCTTATTGGTAATCTGTCTTTTAATGTTATTTGTCCTGCTATTGTAATTGTATTTCCTGATGCAAATGTTTCTATTGCTACTCTTGCGTTTTTATCTCTTTTAATACACTCATCTAAAATCATGTCTGATATTGTGTCACATAGTTTGTCTGGATGTCCTTCTGTTACACTTTCTGATGTAAAATAATATCTGTTCATTTTTTGTATCATTCCTTTCTCTAATTCAGATAATAATTATTTTTCAACTGGCTCGCATATTGCAAGCTCGATAGCCTTATTGCAATTCTTTATATCTACAAAATTTAAATCTCCTGCATATTCACCATCAATAGTCCAAGCAACATTTTTATCTGTTTGTATTTGGATATTACTTGCTTTAAAATATACAAAATCTCTATTTACCATATAATCTTTATGTCTAAAATCATTCAATAATCTAAAATATCCTGATAATTTTTTTGGCTTTCTAATGAAAATTGCTTCAAATTTTCCATCTGATAAATCTATATCTTCTTCATTAAACCATCTAAATCCAGCAATTGACATTGAATTGCTTATACCACCATATATGAACTCTCCTTCAAGTTCTTCTTCATCAAATTTTATTTTCACTTTATATGTTGGTATTTTTATTAGTTCCTTTATGGCTTTCATATAATATGCTAATTTTCCAAATTTATTTTTTGCCTTTTGAGATGTTTTATATGACACATCTGTCATAACGCCAAATGCTGCAATATATGTAAAATATCTATTTTCATTAAATTTTCCTATATCTAATACTCTCGCCTTTGACTCTAGTAATTTTTTTGTTATAGATATATCTTTTATTGGCATATTAAGACTTCTTGCTAAATCATTTGTTGTACCTAATGGAATATATGCTATACTAATTTGTACTCCTAACTCCATTATTGCTGAAACCGTCTCATTAAATGTTCCATCTCCACCACATATTAATATTAAATCATTTCCTTCTATATTATCTAATATTATTTTTTTGGCATTATATCCTTCTTTCGTAAGTTGTATATTAACTTCCATATTTTGCTCTTCAAGATTAAGTTTTATTTCATCTGCATAATTTGCTATATTTCCTTTTCCAGATGTAGGATTTATGATTGTCAATACTTTTATGCTCAAGTTAATGCCTCCTTAATTTGTTTCTATAATTTTTTGCTATTTTTTCTTTTATTGTCTTTTTTGTTGTTCTCCTTCTTGTCTTTGAATAGTTTTCCAAATATATTTGTATTTGGCTTTTTATTATTGTTTTTAGAAGTTCTCTTTTTATTTAATTGTTGTATTATTTCTTTTTCCCATGCATCATCATCTATTTCTTCGCCTTCTTCATATTCATCATCATATTCTTCGTCATTCTCATATTCATCATCATAATCATCGTAATCATCATCTTCATAATTCTCTTCGTATTCATCGTCATAGTCTTCATCATCTTCATATTCATCATCGTATTCTTGTTCATCTTCATACTCGTCTAAATCATCTTCATCATATTCTTCGTCGTCCTGATATTCATCGTCATACTCTTCATAGTCATCATCATTATAATCTTCATATTCTTCATACTCATCTTGAACTTCTATTTGTTTATCAAGTCTAGTTTTTAAATTGTCTTTTTCTTTATCCTTTTGTTCATACTCCATACTTTCTTCTAACTTAAATTCAGATAAATCTTTATCAAATTTTTGAGTTACTTCTTCTTGGAAAACATTATAAACATTTTTGATTCCTTCTATTCTCCAATAATTTGAATTTATAACGGTTCCCATATTAATTCTAATATTATTTACTTCTTCTTCAAAGTTTTTCTCTTTATCCTCTATATTTTTCAAATAAGTTTTATTATATAACTCTTTATATACTTTCTTAGTTGATTTATTTGAAATTTCTCTCAATATTAATTCATATAAATTATGTATTTGGATCATATCTAATTCAAAATTTTGACATGCCTCTTCCATTTTCTTTTTATGTACTTTAACTCCTGCAATTGTAGTCATTCTTTCATAATCTAAAAATCCAAATATATATTCTTTTTCTGCTTCTAAAAATTCTAATTTTACGCTTACATCTTTTAAATATTTTTTATATTTGTTAATCTTTAAATTGTCATTTTCTAATTCTAATAGTAATTTTTTCATTTTATCATAAATTAGGACATAACATTCTGCTTCTTTTTCTGCAATATTTATTCTTGCTTTGATAGCCATTTTTAATACATCCTGATTAAAGCCTATTTTTTCGCTTTTACCATTTTTGGTCATTACGTCATTTAATTCTTTTTTTATAATATCTTTATCAGAATGTATGAATTCTTTCAATGTAGCTACACTGTTTACATTAATAGTTTGAAATTCAGCTTTCATTTTCTTTATATATGATAAATGATTTGCTTCTCCTATTCTTTTTGCTTTTTCACATTTATTTCTTTCTTTTTGTCTATTTGAAAAATCACTTAAATAATTTATAAAATCTTCTCTTAATTCTTTTAGATATTTATTATTTTCTTCTATTGCATTTTCTGTTTTCTTAAATTTATTATCTAAAATTTTAGAATCTTCTCCTAGGTCCATAAATAACTGATTACGATTTTTTTCAAGCTTTTGATTTTCTTCACATATTTTTCCTTGCTTTGCTTGTATACTTTCAATTTCTTTTACAGTATCATCAAATTCTTTTATTATTTTCCCTTCTCTTTCTGTCAATTCTTGATACTTCTCTACTTCTTCTAGTAATTCCTCAAAACTCTTATAATTAGTTTTTAGGTTATTTGTTTTATCAAATTCAAAAATCTTTTGTATATATCTTTCTAAAACTATTGCACTTCTTTCATACATTATTCTCAACCCTTCCTAAAATCTAAATCAGTTAATTTTGAAAAAATTAAATTTCCTATATTTTTCATATTATATCGAAAAATATAGGAAAAGTCCATACCCAATATACAATTATTATGTAGATTTTTTTATTTATTTGGTTCTTTTCTAAATTGTGTGGGTAGGTTTCAATAAAGCTATTTACAATAAT
>CAMLUO010000025.1 GCA_946487895.1 uncultured Clostridium sp. | reverse complement strand
ATTAATGGTGTGGACTTTTCTAACTTCCAACATACCTTATTAATAAATCGCCTTGTTGGCGATTATTATGTTTGATTATCCTGTTTTCAAAATTTCTTCATATTCTATTTTTCCATTATTTATTGATATACTATCACTTATTATATTTAAATGATTAAAATTAAAATGAATATATATATTTTTATCTGTATCAATTTCAATATAGTTAATCAGTCTGTATAATAAAACTTTGTTAACTTCTTTTATGTTCAAAAATTCATTGACTATTTTCTTTATTTCTTCTTCATTAATATTCTCTTCTTCTTTTTCTTTTAATGTCATAATTTTTTGTTTTATCTCATATTGTTTTTCAATTAGCTCCTTTTTTTCTTCAGCAAACCTATTATAAAACCTCATATAATCATCAGTAGTTATGATATCATTCAATTTATCCATATACATTTTGTCTAGATTATTATTTATTGTTTGAATTTTATTTTCAACTTCATTTAGTTTTTTCTTGTATCCATCTATTATATTTGTATATCCATTTTTATATTTTTTAAATGTTTCTAAAAATATATTTTCATTCAAATACATTTTACAGATATTTCTTATAACGTCAAGAATACTTTCCTCAAATTTCCAATAGTTCATACTGATTGGATGTTTACCTCTTTTCTCATGCCCAATACAATTTATATATGGATTCTTACCTGAGCCTTTAATTGCTATTTGTAACTTCCATCCACAATGATGACATTTTAAAAGACCTTTAAATAAATATTCGTGTTTTGTGTATTTTGATGTATCTTTTGCTTCTATCATCAATTGAACTTTTTCAAATGTTTGCTTATCTATTATTGGCTCATGTGTGTTCTCAACAACAATCCAATTATCTTTTGGATTATCAATGACTTTTTTTGATTTATAAGATACTTTTCTTCTTTTATTTTGTACCGTATTTCCTATATATACCTGATTTTTTAACATAGCCAATATTGTAATTTGATTCCATTTACTAGATTGTTTCTTCTTATATTTAGTCCTATGATAACTACTTGGATTTAATATTTCTTTTTTGTTTAGATAATTCATAATATCTATACTTCCATGTCCATTTGAATACATCTGAAATATTTGTCTTACTATTTCTGCTGAGTAATCATCAACTTCTAATTTTCCTTTTTCATCTTTGCTTAATTTATACCCATATGGTGCTATTGATCCTAAAAACTGTCCACTTTTTTGTTTTTCTCTAAATACACTTTTTATTTTTTTTGAAATATCTTTAGCATACATATCATTCATAATTGCTTTAAATGGACTAATATCATTATTTGTACTATCTAAATATGTATCAATACCATCTAATATAGCAATATATCTCACAGATTTTTCAGGAAAATAATTTTCTAGATAATATCCTGTTTTTATATAATCTCTACCTAAACGAGATAAATCTTTTGTGACAACCATATTAATTCTTTTGTTTTCAATATCCCTAATTAATCTATTAAATCCTTCTCTGTCAAAAGTTGTTCCTGATACACCATCATCCACATATTCATCAACAAAGTTTAAATTATTTTCTTCAAGAAATCTTTTTATTATTTTTCTTTGATTTCCTATACTTTCGCTTTCCTGTTTATCACCATCTTCCCTAGATAATCTTATATACATTCCTACTTTAAATTGTTCATTGCTTAAATTTAGCATTGTTACCTCCTAAATTCAGCAACTACCTGTTGCTTTTGATATTAACTCTCCTTCATATTTTTTTCAAGTGTTTTTGCCTTATTTTCTGTATTTTTTAAATAATCTATAAATGCTTCTTTTAATATTTCAATAGTATCCTTTCCATCTTCATTAAAACAACAGTATATTTTATTATAACACTTTTCTTTGCCTTGCAATTTTAGTTTTCCTCCTATTTTACAATCTTGGATATGTCATTGATTTATGGCATACTCTTTTTCTCTCTTATTACATATATATTTTTTTGTTTTATCTTTATGTATTAACTTTTTCGCTTATTTATAATCTGTTGTTTTCTTTGTTTTTTACTTCAGTAACTGGTTTGATTACTTTTTTATCATCCATATTTTTTTACCTTCTTCTAATAATAGGAGTTTCAATTTAAAATACTAATGTTGCATCTTTTATAATTTTTTTCTATCCATAACATTTTAAAGTCCGAATTATTGTTCAGTGCCAATTTTACGCAAGTAAAATTGTGTACAATATATAAAAAAAGAACACCCTTTGGTGCTCCTCTATGTTTATTTATAAATCTTATTTTTTAATGCTTGTCTATATATTCCTCAACTAACTTTAAAAGTTCTTTTGCTGTTTCTATTTGCTTTAAAGTATCTTCTGGTTTAACTATATACTCATCATCATAATCTGAATCTTCTCTTACTGAACTGGCATCTGCTATTTTACTTCCCATTTTTCTTGGAAATATTTCTGGATATACATAATTTTTATTAAAATATCCTACTACATCTTTATGTCTTTTAAAATCTATTGGCTCTAATGCTAAAACTGCTTTTATACTATGAAATATTGAATAATATGCTCTATTATTTGCTCCTTTAAATTTCTTTACATTATACAATATTTCTGCTTCTTCTAAATTCTCTTTTGCTTGTTCTAATCTATGTTTTGCTAATTCTTTTGATATTTTAGGACTCACTTAACACCACTCCTTCCTTTTGTACATTCATATAAAAAGGTAATGCCTCTAACCAATAATTAAATCTATCTACATTCTTAACTAATGGTGATAAATGAATATCAAACTTATTATTCCACTCAATATCATATGCTAACTGAACTATTTCACTTCTATATTGTACTATTTCATCATCTGTAAAATCTGTTAAAATCATAATATCTATGTCAGAACTTGTATTAAAATCACCTCTAGCATAAGATCCATACAAAATGATTTTCTTTATTCTATCTCCAAACTTATTATTTATTGCTGTAATAAATTCACTAATAACCTTATTAATATTTTCTGGTATCTTCTTCATAAAACTTTCACTTCCTATCTTTTTAGAATTCTCCTTATTTCTACAATATATTATAGCATATATTTTTTATTTTGTAACGATTTTTTTAATTATTATTTATTTATAAAAATTCATTTTTATCCTCTTTCATTTTTTATTTATCGTTACTAAATAAATTACTATTTTGCATTACGATTTATATTTTTACTTATCATAGTATGAAATTTCTATTTTATTTCCATCTAAATCTTCAATTGCAAAACAAGTATAATTATCTAAACTATTAGGTATTTTTTCTGGTTTATATAAAATTTTTGCACCTATTTCTTTACATTTATTAAATGCTTTATCTATATTATCAGTATATAAGCCCAACACTCCATTATTACCTATGATTCTTCTATCCCCTGTTGCTTCAATAGAAATTATACCAAAATACACCTTGTTATCCTCATTTTCCCAATCTGCCCATCTATCTTCAGTAGTATTTGTAGGTTTTTTATCAAATAATTTTGTATAAAAGTTAATTGATTTATTTATGTCTTCTACGACAAAATAAAAATTATCTATTTTTATCATATTCCACCTCCACTAATTGTAAGTTATCTTTCTTCTTCATCATTCATTTGTTTGTATTTTTCTTCCTGTTCTTTTTCTAATCTTTCATAAACTTTAATCATTTCTGAATCAGCATAATCAAAATTTCCTTCAGGCGAAATCTTAACATACCATGATTTATGAAATGGAATATTAAAATTTTTATGTTCTTTTTTATAAAAAGAAAAAATATTATTAATCTTATCTAATATTTCTTTCTCATAATCATCTAAATTATCAAAATCTGTAAAAGTTTTCATTGAGCATATCATTGCTTTTAGATTAGTTATTGGTTCTAATGATTTCAAATATTCCTCTATTGCATCTTCAAAACCTCTTTCTCCAGTATATGGATGATGCATAACTATTCGATGAATTTCGCCGTTTTTATCAGTTGCTACAATTGCTAAACCAATACAAGTTGCTATTCCATAAGTAGCAATTGTTGTTTTTTTGTCTTTTACTGCTGAACATTTCAACATACGAACTCTCGCTAGATTTTCTATATTATTTCCAAAATAACTTTCCTCAATTATTCTAGTTACTTTTTCTTCAGCACTTTCCTTTGTTGTCTCATCTTCCATATTCTAACATTCCTCTCAATTTTGTGTTTAAATATATATTATCATCAATAAATTTTTTATAATAATATAAATTTTTGCTAATGCTAAAAATTTATATATTTCAATTATGCCAAATAATATTTATTCATAACTACACTTTTCCTATGTTTTTTTCTAATTTACAATTTTTTCTAATATTTTTACATTACAATTAGTTGCGTCCAATCTGATTTTTCCACCAATTGGAATTACTATATCTTCACAATCATGTCCAAAATCATCACATTTTAAGATTGGAAATTTGTATTCTTTTAAATTGTTCATAACAACATCTTCAAACTTTACCTTTTCAGTGTCTCCATGATAATGTCCTAGCCATAGTCCTTTTATTTTATCAAACACTTTATGATATTTTAAAACTGATACATAACAATCCACCAATTCTAATGGTGTAGAACTAGCATATGCTTCTAAAAATAGAATTTTATCTGTTACATCTGGCATGTATTCTGTATTTAATAGATTGATTAATGATTTTAAATTTCCTCCAACAATGATTCCTTCTGTCATACCATCTCTTAAACATTTCCATTCAGAATTTTTATGTATATTTCCTATTTCTCCATCAATTAATCTTCGCTTAAAATCTTGAAATTCAAAACTATTTTTATCTATAAAAGAAAAACTTTTTACATCTGATTGATGAAATGTAATTAATCCTGTTTTAGCATATATGGCATTTAGATAATTAGTTGCATCACTAATCCCATATACAATTTTAGGATTTTTCTTTATATTTTCATAGTCAATTAATCCTAAACAAGTAAAACTGTTTTCTCCCCCTTTTGAGGAAAACACTCCTTTTATATTTTTATTTGAAAACATATTGTTTATATCTTCTGCTTTTTCCTCTTTTGTCGCAGAATACCCTAATGTATTTTTATTGACATATTTTCCTTTTACACTATTAATTCCTATCTCTTCTAATAATTTTCTTCCTTTATCCAATGCTTGTTCTCTATCTTCCATAATTGGTGTAGAAGGAGATATAATTCCTATGGTATCTCCTATTTTCAATTTATTTGGTATCATATATTCCTCCAATTCTATCTTTCATAATTTTCATAATTTCATTTACTGTAATATGATTTCCTTCATTATTCCTAACTTTGTCCTCTACCTTTTTAATTCATACTATACATCTTTATCATAAATGAGAATAATTATCAATATAACCACTCTCATCAAAATTTATTGCTAAGTTATGAATTAATTTTTCTATAAATATCTCCCCAATTATTTACTTCTCTAATACACTCTGTTTCTTCTAGTTTTTTTAAATTTGTATCTCTAAAGTACAATGTTTTAACACTATTATCTGATAATTTTTTTATTATTTTCCAATCATCATCAATCATAATATCGATATTTTCTTTAAGACAAACTTCTAATTTATCTTTTTGCCCCCAATAATATTTATCAAATAATATACCATTTTCATTTAAAACTCTTTTGGCATCATCTTCCATTTCTTTCATGAAAGTTCCGTCTGGCAGAAGTCCTCTAGCAGTTATAACAACAAATTCATGACCTTGCTTTTTCAACCTATTATAAGTAGCCATAAATCCAGACATAAGATTACTTTCCTTAGATACTTGTAAAAAATATCTTTTACAAAAATCTTTTTGTTGTTCGGCATTCCAATTATATCTTGCTTGAAATTTTGGTTCTGTCCTATCAACTAAATTATTTTGTTTTAAAATATCCATATCATATATTTCTTCATAAGTCCTAAATGTTGTTTCACTATCAATTACTACTCCGTCTAAATCTATTCCTATTTTCATTTTATACATCTCCTCTATAACTTACTAGTTATCTGTAAAGCCTTTTAACTAATATTCTTTTGTAAAACATTAATAAGTGGCATATTTTCTGTTTGTGCTTTTGCAATATCACCATTTTTACTACTTTTACTCATTATATAACTACTTATTTCTGCAATATCCTTTTTTATTTCATCTACAGAATATTCTCTGTCTTCTACTTTTACATCTGCATTTATTAGCAAGTTTTGATTTTGTTCTGATAAATCTATTTTATAGTTCATTTTTTTGCTCCAATCTTGTTTGTTTTCTATAATATACCATAATAAATAATAATATTCAATTATAAATCCTATAATTTTATATTTCATCTTTCCAATGAAAACTTGATGCATTCGACTTATTTATAGCTTTCTTTTTCTTTGCTTGTTTTGACAATTGTTTCTTATATTTGTTTTCATATTTCTTCAAATATTCTTTTTCTCCAAAAATACCTCCTTGTTTTGCTCCTTGCACATCAAAATTGCTTTTAGCGATTTTGCAGGATCAGGGCGACCTCCCATCGCCCGAAAACTACCTAAAAGCGTGGCTTTTAGCTGGGTGCTCTTAAAAATTGAGGAGGTCATTTAGACCTCCTCAATTCTACAGCCTTTTTCTTTTAAGTGATGCATCATATCTTTAATAACTAAATCACAGGTAATTGCCAATTTTTATATTTTATTTTTGTTAGTGGAAGTTACAAATGACCACAGGTGTGGATTTAAACTTACAATTTCCTGCTGGATGGGAACAAGCAAAAGAAATAAAATATTCTCAAGGGTTTAATAAACCTGCTCCACGTGATTTTGTCGGATATGGACCATTAACTGAACCTGAAAGTTTAGCTATCTATAACTTCACATTAATGCATGATTTTAGATTAGTAATTGCTTACCATACTCAAGGTCAAGAAATTTATTGGCAATTTCAGAATTTTAATCCCCCAGATAGTTTAGAAATAGGTGAAAAATTTGCACAAGCAAGTGGTTATAGGTTAGCAGAAACTCCATATAATTCAAGTTTTGCAGGTTACAAAGATTGGTTTATTCAAACCTACAACAGACCACGGTTATACTATTGAAGCTGGTATTGGAGAAAATCCTCTTCCTATTTCTCAGTTTGATGAAATTTATAACGATAATATTGGTATTTTAATTTTAGGTGCTATTTCCTAACGAGAATACTAAATTTCAACCAATATAATGTCATCTCCTATACATTTAATCTTTTGCCATGGAATTACTATTTCATTATTACTTGAAAAAATATTTAAAACCTTATTAGAACCCGGAACTATAATTGATGTTATAGTTCCAGTCTCTAAATCTGCACAAACATCTTGAACATACCCTAATCTTTTTCCATTTGTTATATTTATAACCTCTTTGTGTTTAAAATCTAAGCCTTTATCTTGCATAGACAAAATTATCTACCTCCTAAAAATTTTTTATATTTACGTAGTTTATTCTTTTACTATATATATTCATCTTCCATAAAAAAAATCAATTAGCAAAAGTATTTTACACTTTTCTAATTGATTTTTAATTCATTATTTTATATTCTTTCTCATAATCCTATTTACCTAATGGAATAATTGAAGCAATTCTACCTGCAAAATCCATAAAATTTTGTGATTGTAATATTACTTTCCCTGGTCCAGTTAATTTAGTTAAAAATAAACCTTCACCACCTAGAAATATATTTCCTAATCCTTTAACTGTTTCTATTTGATATGAAATTGATGGCTCAAATGCCACTACATTTCCTGTATCAACCTTCAATACTTCGCCTGATGCTAATTCTTTAATAATTGGATCACCATCTATTTCTAAAAATAACATTCCTTTTCCTTGTGCTTCTTGCAAGATGAATCCTTCTCCTCCAAATAGTCCTGCTGAAATCTTTTTTGTGAATTTCACTTTTAATTCAATATCATCTTCTGCGCATAAAAATGCTCCTTTTTGCAAGATAAGTCCATTAGAAATTTCTGACATATTTACTGGCATAATATCACCTGGTACTGTTGTTGCAAAAGCAACCTTTGCTCCATCCACTTCTGCTGTATATGAGCTCATGAAAATTGATTCTCCTGTAAAAATTCTTCCTAAACTTTTCATTACTCCACCACGTGCATTAGTTGCCATCTTTATTCCTTGTGATTGCCATGTCATCCCACCACTTTGTGTGTAAAGACTTTCTCCCTTATTTAATATTGCTTCAACTATTGGTACAGTTTTTCCTAAAATTTCATACTTCATATTTTTCAACCCTTTCTCCTTCTATTTTCATCTACTATATTATATCTATTTATTCCTATTTTGAAAAGTCCTTTTATTAATTTTTATTTATACCACCTTCTAATATGACTTATAGCACTTTTCTCTAATCTAGAAACTTGTGCCTGAGATATTCCTATTTCATCTGCAACTTCCATTTGAGTTCTTCCATCAAAAAATCTTTTAGTAATTATCATCCTTTCTTTTTCATTTAACTTCTTCATAGCCCCTTCAATAGCCATTTTTTCTGTCCAAGATTCATCTGTATTTTTACTATCTTTTACCTGGTCCATTATATATATACCTTCTGAACCATCATTATATACCGGCTCTTGCAATGATACTGGATCCTGAATTGCATCAAAACTAAAAACAACTTCTTCTCTTTCCACTCCTAATTCATTGGCTATTTCCTCAATTTTCGGTTCTCTTCCATGTTCTTTATTAAACCTCTCTTTTACTTGAATTGCTTTATATGCTAAATCTCTAACAGACCTACTTACTCTTATACTATTATTATCTCTTAAATATCTTTTAACTTCTCCAACTATCATTGGTACAGCATAAGTACTAAATTGAACATTTTGACTTAAATCAAAGTTATCTATTGCTTTAATTAGTCCGACACATCCCACCTGAAATAGATCATCTGCTGATTCTCCTCTACCATGAAATCTTTGTATTACACTTAATACTAATCTTAAATTTCCTTTTATAAATGTTTGTCTTGCTTCTTCATCTCCTGCTTTTATTTTTATGAATAGTTCTTCTTTTTCTTTTTTTGATAGTAAAGGTAATTTGCTAGTATTTACGCCACATATTTCTACCTTATTATTTAACAAAAGAAAAACCTCCTTTAGAATTACTTATTTTAAGTATTTCCAAAAGAGTTAATTTTATACTTATATTCATAAAAATGAAGTTTGACGTAGCCAAAATTGTAATTATTTTTCAACTTATTTCAACCAATTTTGCTTGAAATCTCCCTCTTCATCTTATTAATAATCTTTTTTTCAAGCCTTGAAATATAGCTTTGAGATATTCCGAAGTTCATCGGCCACCTCTTTCTGAGTCTTTTCTTTACCAGTTTTAAAACCAAATCTCATTTCCATTATATTTTTTTCTCTATCATTCAATTTTGCAATTGAAGCACGAAGCAAAGTTTTATCAACTTCATCTTCTAAATTTCTTGAAGTCACATCAGGTTCTGTTCCTAAAATATCTGACAAAAGCAATTCATTTCCATCTCCATCTTTATTTAAAGGTTCATCAATTGAGACCTCTCCTTTTATTTTATTATTCTTCCTCAAAAACATTAAAATTTCATTTTCAATACATCTTGAAGCATAAGTAGCCAATTTAATTTTTTTATCTGAATTAAAAGTATTAACACCTTTCATTAAACCAATTGTTCCAATTGATATTAAATCTTCTATACCTATTCCTGTATTTTCGAATTTTTTTGCTATATACACTACTAATCTTAAATTTCTTTCTACCAACTTTTGCCTTACTTCTAAATTATCTTCTTTTGATAATTGTTCTATCAATTCCTGCTCTTCTTCTGGTGGTAAAGGTGGTGGTAATGTTTGACTTCCTGCGATATAAAATATGGGCAAATATTCTATTTCATTTTTGTCATTTATGTATTTTGCACAAACACTACTTATTCCGTTTTTGAGCAACTCTAATATTTTAATTTTCATGTCTAATCTCCTCCCTTTCTTTTTAATCTACTTAGCCAAAATTGTAATTATTTCTTTGCCAAAATCGTAATTATTTTTCAAATTATTAAATCCATTCCAACTAAAGCTCTATATTCACCTCTTTTTGTTAAAGATTTATTATAAATTCCTATAATAACATTTTTATTTTCTTTCTCTTGGTCATCTTGTATAATTTTTAAACTATCCGCTTTTATTCCCACTAACATTCCATTTTGCTTTCCTAAAGATGCAAATGGAATTAATTTTAATTTTGATATGTACTCATTTCTTACTTTTTCCGGTATTTTGACTAATTCACCTCCTAAAATACTTTCTAAATTATCCAAAATTTCTTTTGGCACACATTCATATAATAAGGTGTGTTCCAATACAATTACAGGTGTATTTGTAATTGGCTCTTTTAATAAATTTCCCGTATCTATCATTGCTCTAGTTTTAATCTTTTTATTATTCAACTCAACTTCTACATCACAAAACATATCTTTTTTACTAAATTTAGTTTTAACAATCGCAAATGCTGCAATTATTATAATAAATGCAACTATTGCTGCTAACAATACTGTTTTCAATGGATATGTTCCTAAGAACAATCCATTTTTCATTAAAATATCTTGTGGCTTCACAACATATATCAAAGCAAATGCCACCCCGCCAAATACAAAAGAGGTTAAATAAAATATTAGTAGGTCTTTCCACAATTGTTTTACTGTTTGTGGATTAAATGCTATATATATAATTAATATTGATAATATTACTTTTAATATTAAGTTTGAATAAATTTCTAATACTGATATGTATCCTATAATTGTATAGATAGCTCCTAAAGAACTTGCAAGTATAATCCTTATCCATTTCATTTTCTTTTTTAATATAATTCCTGATGCTACTAATATTATTGAATTCATTACTAAGTTTTCTAAAAATACTACGTCAATATAAATAGTCATGCAAATCACCTGCATGACTATTTTACTACTTACATATTAAAAAAGCTGTCTTTTCTTATTGCCGAAAAAAAGAAAAAATCGACAAATATCGACTTTTTCTTTTTTGATTAAATGCTAGCTAGTTCTATTTTTTATATTTATCTCAAGACAAAAAAATATATAAAATTTATGAAATTACGAATGCGAATGAAAGTATATTAGAAATTCTTAAATTAGCAAGTAGGAGAATCTCAAACTCGCTTTGAGAGGTGCCTACTTGCTAATATTTAGAATTTATATATACTGTAATGTTAGCCGAGTAATGAATAAATTTTATATAGTTTTTTTGTCGTTCTTACCCTTTGTTTCTATTCTTTCTTAAAAATGAAGGAATATCTAAATCATTTTGTGATGAACTACTTTCATTATTAACAGGAATAGTATTAATTTTCTTTTCCCAAGTTTTAGAAACAATATTATCAACACCAATACTTGAAATTGGTTCAGTCTTTTCAAAACCAGTTGCAATAACTGTAATTTGAATTTCATCTGTCATATTAGGATCTGTAACTGTACCAAAGATAATATTAGCTTCTGGGTCTACACTGCGTTGAACAAGTTCAGCAGCTGTATTTACTTCATGTAAACCTAAATCTTCACCACCAGTAATATTAATTATTACACCTTTTGCACCTTCAATAGAAGTTTCTAGTAATG
This sequence comes from uncultured Clostridium sp., assembly GCA_946487895.1. Classification (GTDB taxonomy): domain Bacteria; phylum Bacillota; class Clostridia; order TANB77; family CAG-508; genus CAG-269. Next base: position 5,739 of record CAMLUO010000025.1, on the reverse strand, counting down.
GACTTTGGATAGCTTCTTTTGCTGCATCTTCTGCTCTATTTTCTCCAGATGCTTTTCCAACACCCATATGTGCCATTCCTTGATTTAACATTATTGTTTTAACATCTGCAAAGTCTAAGTTTACAAGACCTGGAATAGCAATCAAGTCTGATATACCTTGAACACCTTGTCTTAATATATCATCAGCCATTTTAAAAGCTTCTATAATTGAAGTTTTTCTATCAATTATTTGTAGTAATTTATCATTTGGTATTACTACTAATGTATCTACTTTTCCTTTTAAACTTTCAATTCCACGTTCAGCTTGTGAAAGTCTTTTCTTTCCTTCAAATGTAAATGGTTTTGTAACAACACCAATTGTTAATATTCCCATTTCTTTTGCAGTAGAAGCAACTACTGGTGCAGCACCTGTACCTGTTCCTCCACCCATTCCGGCTGTAACAAATACCATATCTGCTCCTCTTAATACTTCAGCTATTTCAGATTTACTTTCTTCTGCTGATTGAGCTCCAATATCAGGATTTGCTCCTGCTCCTAATCCTCTTGTGATTTTTTCACCAATTTGAATTTTTGTATTTGCCTTTGAAGTTTGTAATGCTTGTCTATCTGTATTTACCGCAATGAAGTCTACTCCTTTAATTCCAGCATCAATCATTCTGTTTACAGCATTATTTCCTGCTCCTCCAACACCTATAACTTTGATTGTCGCTGTTCCATCCATCATTGTTATATTGCTATCATCATTGTAATCCATCATTTAGTTCTTCCTCCCTTATTTTTATTTATATTTTTAAAATTAATAACTTAAATTATGAATAGAAAAATTCTTTAATTCTTTCTAAAATTGTTTTTATAAAACTTTCATTACTTTGTGTATCTATACTACTTGAAACTGTTTTTGCAAATGGTCTTGCTGCTATATATCTAACTAAAGCATAACTTGTTCTATATGTAGATTTAACTGTACTAATTGCCCTTCCAGTTGATATCTTAACAGGTATATTTAGATTTATTTTTCCTGCAACATCACTTTTACTTATATTAACAATTCCTTGTCCAGTTAAAACAACATTATTGATTTTTGACTTGATTCCTTGATTTGTAATGTCTTTATTTATTATTGAAAAGATTTCTTCAATTCTTGCTTCAATAATTTCTATTAACTCTGAACTTTTAATTATTCTATTTTTGTTATCATCCTTTGATGTATTTAATATTATATCATTATCGTTGTCTATATAAGATTTTAGAGCTAATCCATATTGTCTTTTTAATTTATCAGCTTCTTCTTCTGATATATTTAAAACTACTGCAATATCATTTGTGATATTGTCTCCACCTACTGGAATTGAATTTGTATATATGAAACTTGAACCTTCAAAAACTCCTATATCTGTATTTCCAGCACCTATATCTAATATCATAACATTATCATGCAATTCATTTTTATCTAACACTAAATTTCTTTCAGCTAATGTTGTTGGTACGATTCCGTCTATTTCTAATCCAGCTTTTTTGAATATATTGTGTAATTGCCTTACATAGTCTTTTTGGGCTAATATTACTTGGGCACTAATTGTAAAACTTGAACTCAAATTTCCTACTGGGTCAGCCACTACATCACCATTATCTAATACAATTTTATCTGGTACTATATCAATTAGTGTTTCTGCTTCTGGTATATCTATATCTTTAACTTGCATTATTGCATTTTGCACATCTCTAACTGAAATTCCAGCATATTTATCTTTTACGTCTTTTGTAATTGTATTTTGTACAATTGTAACATATTTTCCTGGAATTGTTACATAGGCTGAATTTATTTTTAAATTTGTTTCTTCTTCGGCATCTTGTATGGTTTTTGCAATGCTTAATGTTATATCTTCTTCATTTATTATTTTACCTTTCTTTAGTCCACTACATTTATAAGAGGTATTACATATAATCTCGATTTGACCAAAGTTATTTACTTCTCCTACAACCGTGCAAACCTTACTTGTTCCTATGTCAATACCTACAATGATATCTCCGATTGCCAAGTTAATTCCTCCAATTTTGTATTAAATTTCCTAAGTGTATATATATTACATTTTTAGACAAATGTCAATAGGATTTGTTATATTTTTGTAATGTTTTTGTAATATAATTGTAATAAGATAAACATATAAAAACGACATGGTCATATATTCTAATTTTTAGATTATTTACAACATGTCGCATATCTTTATACTCCTAAGATTCTACTACATTTTCTTCTTTATTTTTTTCTTCCTTTTCTTCTTCCTGTTTAAGCTTTTTAAATTTATCAGACCATTTATCAACATAGTATCTTCTTATAATTGCTAAATTTGTAAACATTCTACCAACAAAAACTACTATTGCTGCTAAATATATATCTACATTCAACTTTTCACCTAATATTGTTAATAAAATTGACAATATTGCATTTCCAAAAAATCCTGTAATAAATATTTTTAAATCAAAATTTTTATTTATAACAGATGTGATTCCACCAAATACTGAATCTAGTGCTGCAATAATTGCTATTGCCAAATAACTTGAATATGTATATGAAATCATTGGAGCATTTATTCCTATAATAGCTCCTAATATACATCCTATTAATATAGCTATAAATATCATTTTCTTCCTCCTTAACTTTCATTATTGAATATATTTTGTTGTTATCTCATCATCATATTTTAATATAGTTATCCTATCCTTTTTTTCGATTGTTACATCATGCCCAATTGTTCTAAGTTCATCAACATATCCGCCTTTTCCAACTAAAGCACTTTCTAGATATGATTGATTTCCTATTGCTTTAATTACATATGGTGCTAAAATTCTTTGACCATTAATTCTTACAAATAAATTATCTGTATTAGCATCTATATTAACTATATCTGTCATATTTATAATTCTTTCATCATTTATCGATATTGCTTCTGCTCCGGCTAGTTTTAACGCATTTACTATCACAAGTAAATCATCTGCATTTATTTGACTTATTTCTTCATTATCTGTCTCTCTTAAAGTAACTTCAATTCCTTCTCCTTCAACATCAGTTTTTCCTAAATTCATATTAACTGTAGCTAATTCTTCATCAACCAATTTTTCTGTTTCTTCATTAGACTCTTTTGTTTGTTTATATTCTTCAATTGTACTTTGAACTTCTTCATATTGTGCATTTGTTTCATCATATCTTGATTTCCAATTAGCAAGCTCTGTTCTAAGTTCTGTTTCTCTCATATTTTCTATTGAAGTTATATCTGTTTCATTTACAATTTTAAATTGCATAAACATAACTAATACTAGCACAAAACATGCAATTCCAATTGTAATTGTCATTGTTATTTTTCCTTTTTTGATGTTTAGCTTTTTCTTCATAGCCATTATTTTCTTTACTAAAGTCACATCTCGCTTTGCGAAACCTTTTCTCTACTCTTTAGAAAAGAAGTCCTCCTTTCTCTAATATTTTGAATTTATTATCCTAAATTTTAATCAACAGTCTTTGCATATTCATAAGTGATAACGCCTGTATATTTTGGAATTGTAATACTATTTGACTTTTTCAATTCCACACCAACAGTTGCATTTTTCAAAATTTCTAAATATCCACCTGGTCTTGATAAAGCTGCTAATTGCTCTGGAAGCCCTATTGCTTTAATTTCAAATGGAGCTCCTACTTTTTCTCCATTTATTTCTATTATATTTCCACCGCAAACTATACTACTTGTTGGAACTAATCTTTGGTCATTTATTGATATTGCTTCTGCTCCTGCATTTTTTAATTCGTTTATTACACTTAGCACATCTCCATCATGAACAAGTAATTCACTTGCATTTAGTACTGAACTTGCATCTCTTGTACTATCACTTAAAGTTATTATTACACCTGGTCCTGTTACTTCAGTTAGACCTATCATCTTGTTTCCTTGTTGTATTTCTTGTTCTTTTGCTTCTAAATCTTCATTGTTTTGTGTTGATTCTTGTCTTACTTTCTCTAGTTCCGCTTCTGCTTTTTCTAATTCTTCATATCTATTTTCGTATCTCTCTTTATATCTTAATACTTCTGCTCTTAAGTTGTTTTCTTCATAATTTTGACTTACTGTTGAATTTGTACCTTGCACTGTTCTCACTTGTACACATATTCCTAAGGTTAAAGCAAAACACATTATTCCCAAAACTATACTAATTGTCTTTTTGTGAGTCATTTTTTCACCTCTTTCATTATATATAATTTTAAAATATAAATATCAATTTATTTATACATATCTCTTTTACTGCAAACCTACATTCTAAACTTTTTGTCTAAAATATGGTTGGAATTTATTATTTAAATCTCCATTTACAAATATATCTCCTGCATTTTCTTTTTCTTGTTCTAAAATAGCAACTACATATAACATCTTATTACTTAGGTTTGACGTGTCTCCTAAATGTACATATTTATTTTCTTGCTCTAAATATATAATATATTCATTTTTGTTACTAATGTCAATATTTGTGACCTCTGTGTCTAAATTATTCTCTTTTGCAGAACTCATTATTCTCAAAACATCTTCTAATTTTTCCAAATCTTCATCATTTAACCTTTGATTAGGTGAAACTTCTTGTTCTGCTGTTGTTGAATTCAATATTATTGGAAGTCCTTTATTATCCTCAGATATTTCTAAAATATATCCTTGATTATTTATTATAGCATATTTTCCCATATAATCCACACTATATGTCGGAATTCTTTCTTCTATCTCTATTTGAACTGTACTTGGTATTTTTCTATGTACTTCCACACTTTCTACATATGGATTTTCTTTTATTTTTTGTATTACATTATTTGAAGAAAATTTGAATATATTTTGGTCTGTCCTTAATTCAGATAAACTTACAATTGTATCACTACTAACTTGATTATTATTTAATACTTGTATGTCTTTTATGTTAAAAATTGGTGAAGTTAATGCAAAAGTTATCCCTCCTGCAATTACTCCAATTAGTAATACTATTTTTAAAACTAATTTAATTCTTCTGTTTCTTTTTTTACGTTTTCTTTCTTGCTTACTTAATTGTTTTCTTCTTTCTTCTTCTTTTTTTAATTTATTTTTATTTGTCATCTTAATGACTTCTTCTGTCTCAAAGTCAAAATCATTATTCTGTTCCCTTTGCATTTTATTTTGCTTGATTCTTTTTTCTCTTTCTTTTTGTTTCTTTTTCTTCACCAAGTCTTCTATATTTTCTTTTTGTGCTTGTCCATTTTTCATATAATATAAGTTCATATCTGATTCTTTAGACTTCAAGTTAAATTCCTCCTTTGCTTAGTTTGGTCACTTTGGGGACAGGTTCGGACTGACCATCCAAACCTTAATCCCTCTTTTCAATTTCAATTCCTAAGTTATTTAATTTTCTGTCAAATCCTTCATATCCTCTTAAAATATATTCTATATTATCAACAGTTGTTGTTCCTTTTGCCATAATTCCTGCTAATACTAAAGCTGCTCCTCCTCTTAAGTCTGTTGCTTTAACATTTGTACCATATAGTTTTCGTACTCCTTTTATTATAGCTGTTTTTCCTTCTATATTTATTTTTGCTCCCATTCTAATTAGTTCACCGTGTATATTTATATCTGTTTTCAAAAATATTTTCAACTATAATTGATGTACCTTTTGCTGTTGTTAAAGTAGTTGCAAATATTGATTGCATATCTGTTGGAAATCCTGGATATGGCATTGTTTTTA
>CAMLUO010000024.1 GCA_946487895.1 uncultured Clostridium sp. | reverse complement strand
GAAAAAATGGGTGGAAATTTGTTATCTGATGAAAAGTATTTTGAAAAAGAAGGAAAAAAATATAAAGAAGTAGGATATGTTTACAATATTAAAGATGATGAATAGGAATTGATAAATATTATAAATTATGCTATATTAATAGCATAGTGTAAGGAGTGATGATACTATGAGTGAAAAAATATATACAATTGATGAAATAAAAAAAATATTGAAAGAATTTTTAAAAGATAAACCTGTATATCAAGTAATACTATTTGGTTCTTATGCAAAACATGAAGCAACAAAAGAAAGTGACGTGGATTTAATAATAGATACAAATTCAGAATTAAAAGGATTTGCACTATTAAAATTAATATGCCAAATAGAAGAAAAATTGAAAAAAAATATTGATGGATTTGAAAAATATGAAATAATAGAAAATTCATCAATTGACAAAGAAATAAAAGAAACAGGAGTTGTTGTATATGAAAAATAAAGAATATATGTCATTAAAAAAGATGATAGAATATATAAATAAAGCATTGAGATATACTGATGGGTGCGATTTTCAAACATTTTCAAGTAATGAGGAAAAAGTAGATGCCACTATTTTTGCGATTAGCCAAATAGGTGAATTAGTCAAGAACATAAGTAAAAAGACAATGGAAAAATATCCTAATATAGAATGGATTATTATAAAAAATTTAAGAAACAAAATCGTTCATGATTATGAGGGAATAAAATTAAATCTAATTTGGGATATAGTAACAAATGATATAGTACAATTAAAAGAAGATTTAGAGGAGATATTAGAAAATTGTAAGAGTTAAAAATAGAGGCAAAAATATATCACATAGTTCTAGAAAAAGTTAATCAGATTATAGAAAAATTTTAGATAAATGAGGGCAAAAAATAAAATGTTAGGAATTTTCCTCCAAGTAAAAGCATACAATTAAGTAGCTTTAACTTGGAGGTTTTTAAAATGTTCTTTGTATTAAACAAACAAAAAATATGTACATACTTAGTATCAATAATAACAGTAGTAATACTATTTTGTGTAGCTGGAACAATAGGAAACAAAGACGAAGCAATAACAACATCATCTGAAAATAGTAAATTACTACCAATATACAATGTCCAAACAGAAGAGAAAAAAGTTGCATTCACAATGAACTGCGCATGGAATGCAGACGATATAGACCAGATATTAGAAGTTTTAAGAAATAATAATACAAAAATAACATTTTTTATGGTAGGAGATTGGATAGAAAAATTCCCTGAAGCAGTAAAAAAGATATATGATGAAGGTCATGAAATAGCAAGTCATAGTGACACACATCCACATGTAAATAATTTGAGTTATGAGCAAAATATAGAAGAAATGGAAAAAAGTAACGATAAGATTGAAAAAGTTACTGGAACAAGAACCAAAATATATAGAGCACCATATGGGGAATATAACAATAACGTAATACAAGCAGCAAATGACAAAGGATATTATACAATTCAATGGAATTTGGATACTTTTGATTATACTGGACTAACTGGTGAAGAAATGTGGAGTAGATTAGATGGAAAGATAAAAGCAGGAGATATAATACTTAGCCATAATGGAACAAAACACACAGCTGATAGTTTAGATATGTTGCTTAAAAATATTAAGCAAAAAGGTTTTGAGGTTGTAAAGGTATCAGATTTAATATATTTGAATAATTATACGATTAACAGTAATGGAACACAAATGCTGGTTGAAAAATAAATTTAAAAAAATGTATGTATAAAATTACCAAATTTGTTAATAATATAAGTAGTAGAAAACATATGTGATAAATTAGTTTGATTAAAATATAAGGGGTGAATAATGGGATTAATCGGTATTGTTGCAAATAAAAAATGTTTCGAAACAATAAAGACGGAAATTGCCAAAAAAGACAATCAAATTAATGTGCTTCATATAAATACAAAAAGTCTAGAAAATATGAAAAATATAAAATTTGATACAATAATTATTCAAAATGATTTAGAAAAATGTGAAGAATTAAAAGAGCAACTGAAAAAAATGTGTAAAGAAGCAAAATATGTGATAATAAATACTGATTTAAATGAAAATTATGAAGAATTTGAAGTACAAAATTTAATCACATGTGGAATGAATCAAAATGCAATTGTTACAGTTTCAAGCAATAGTGAAGATGATATTCTAATTTATTGGCAAAAAAGTATAGATAATAAATATGGAAATAAGATAGAGATTGAAGAAAGAAGGATAAAAAAGGGAGAAGATAATATCTTAAAAATTGATGAAATTTTGATTTTATATACCATTTTAAGGTTATATAATTATCCCATAATAGAAAAAATATAGGAAAAATCTAACTTTTTTGAATATTTTTAACTTTTTATGTAGACAAATCCAAAAAAATAGTGTATAATAAGAAATGTAATTAATCGTTCAAGGGGAAATACAATTGATAAAATTATAAAATAGGGAGGAAAAAACATTGGATACAAATTATTTAGAAAACAACTATTTAACATTAGTTGGAAAAGTTACAGGAGAAAAAAAATTTAGCCATGAAATATATGGAGAGAGATTTTATATTTTTAACTTATCAATACCAAGATTAAGTGGAAATTCAGACATTATACCAATTACAGTATCAGAAAGACTAATTAAAGAAGATACTTTACAAGAAGGAAATAAACTATTAATAAAAGGTCAATTTAGATCATACAATAGTTATGAAAATGAAAAGAATAGACTAATATTAACAGTATTTGCGAAAGACATTTTAGAAGTTGAAGAAAATGAAGGAGAAGAAGAAAACGATATAGTTAGAAAAGACATAATTACTAATGAAGTTGTATTAGTAGGTTATATTTGTAAGAAACCAATATATCGTCAAACACCATTTGGTAGAGAAATTTCAGACCTTTTACTTGCAGTAAATAGAGCATACAACAAATCAGATTATATTCCATGTATTGCTTGGGGAAGAAATGCGAGATTTTGCCAAAACTTAGAAGTTGGAACTCAAGTAAAAGTAGTAGGAAGAGTTCAATCAAGAACTTATGAGAAAAAACATGAAGATGGAAGTGTAGAAACAAGAGTTGCTTATGAAGTTTCAATTGGTAGCTTAGAAGTTGTAGAAGAAAAAGACAATGAAAATGAGATTGAAACAGAAAATCAAGAAGCTGTTTAAAATAAAAGGATTGCTAATTATATATATTAAAAGTTTCAAAGGACTAGTTTTTGAAACTTTTTTTGGTATAATGTGGAGCAGAAAGGAATGAAAAAGTATGACTAATAAGAAAGATAAAAAGAAAATGAAATCAACTACTAAATTTACAATTATTACACTTGTTTTAATTGCAATAGTTTGTATTGCGTTAACGCCAGTGACATTGCAAAATGATACATTTTATACAATAAAAGTAGGGGAGCATATAGCAGAATATGGGATAGATATGCAAGATCCTTTTTCTTGGCATGAAGATTTGCCATACACATATCCGCATTGGCTTTATGATTTAATAACATATTTTGTATATACGCTTTTTGGATTTACAGGAATATATATAGCGACATGTATATTGTCAGTATTACTTGGCTGGTCTATATATCTAGTAAATACTAAAATAGCTAAAAATCAATTATTTTCATTTTTCATTACTATAGGAGTAATGTATGTAATAAGAGGATATATTACAGCAAGAGCACAACTAGTGACATTTATATTATTTATTTTAACAATATTCTTAATAGAAAAATTTTTGGAAACAAAGAAAAAACGATATGCAGTAGGATTAATAATAGTACCTATATTAATTGCAAATTTACATGTAGCAGTATTTCCATTCTATTTTGTATTGTATTTACCATATATTGCAGAATATCTAATTGCAGTTTTAGCAGAAACAATACTTTATAGAAAAGTCAAAATATTTTTCTTAAAAGATAAAATAAAGGTATTAGAAAAGAATCAAAAGAATAACGAAAAACTAGAAAAATTAAGACAAAAACTAAAAGAATTAGAAGAAAAAGTAGATAAAGTAAAAATTAAGAGAACAAAAGAATTACAAAATTCATATAAAATAAAATTAGTTAAAAATAAGAATGTAAAATGGTTAATTTTAGTAATGATTATATGCCTATTTACAGGACTATTAACACCAATAGGAGATACACCTTACACATATTTATATAAAACAATGCAAGGAAATACAACACAAAATATCAATGAGCATTTACCTATGACATTATCTGATGATGTGGATGCTTTATGTGCAATAATCTTATTTTTAGCAGTATTAACCTTTACAAAGGCAAAAATACGATTATGTGATTTATTTATGATAGGTGGCTTACTATATCTAATGCTAGATTCGAGAAGGCAAATAACAATGTTTGCAATAATAGGAAGTGTTGTTTTAGGAAAATTGCTAATGGAAATGGTTAGAATATATAGTAAAGACTTAGATAAAAATGCAGTAAAAGTATTAACAAATAAAATAGGAGTAACTTTATTAACTCTAGTAGTTCTAAGTTTAAGCTATTATTTTGCTAAGGATAAATTTGATGACACATATATAGATGAAACAGCATATCCAGTTGCAGCATGTGATTATATATTGGAAAATATTGATTTAGGAACTGCAAGATTTTATAACGAATATAATTATGGAAGTTATATGTTGTTTAGAGGAATACCAGTATTTATAGATTCTAGAGCGGATTTATATTCACCAGAATTTAATGGAAAAGTGGTGGATGATATATTCATGGATTTCATAGATACATCAAGTATAGGAATGTTTTATGAAGATGTATTTGAAAAATATGATATAACGCATGTAATAACTTATGATAATTCTAAAATGAATATGATAATAACAAAAACACATGATCCACATTATAAAGAATTATACAAAGATGATTATTTTGTGATTTATGAGAGAGTGTCTCAATAGGGACGTTTCTCTTGCGACATTTTGTCTATTTGGGGACAGGTAGGATGTATCCATTTTAAACTTATCGAAAGGAATAGGATATTAAGTGAAAGAAAAAAAGAAAAAGATTAATAAATTTGATATTGCAATAATTATTATAATTATTGCAATAATAGTAATTGACCAGATATCAAAAATCATTGTTCAAAATACATATTCAATGGGAACAGATTCAAATTCAGGAACGATATATATAGTTACTAATTTGATAATAATAGTTTTAATTACGAGATTTATGCTATCACAAAATAAGTTTATAGATAAAATATTGAAAGTATTTCTTAGTTTTATAGTTGCAGGTGGAATATCTAATTTGATAGATAGAATTGCAAGAGGTTATGTGTTAGAATGGATAAATATTAGTAGAATAGAGTGGTTACCAATGTTTAATATAGCAGATATATTTGTTTTGGCGGGTTGGATTTTAGTTGTTGGAAAATTTACTTATTTTACGGCAAAAGAATTGAGGCAAAAGGTTGAAAAATAATTTAGCTAAAATGAGAGTGAAATATAGAGATGAGGAAGTTAAAGTGAAAAAGTTTATTGTAGAAGAAAAAGAAGAAAATAAAAGGATTGATAGTTATTTGTCTGAAAAGAATGAAGATTTATCAAGAGTTGCAATACAAAGGTTAATTTCAGAAGAAAAGGTTAAAGTAAATAATAAAAAGGTTAAACCATCATATAAAGTGCAAGAGAATGATGAAATTACATTGGAAGAGGAACAACCCAAAGAAATTTCATTAAAAGCACAAAATATACCATTAGAAATAATTTATGAAGACAATGATATCATAGTAGTAAATAAGCCTAAGGGGATGGTAGTGCATCCGGCAAATGGAAATCCAGATGGTACACTTGTAAATGCTGTTATGGCTATTTGTAAAGATTCTTTGTCAGGAATAGGTGGAGAGATAAGACCAGGGATAGTTCATCGACTTGATAAAGACACTTCTGGAATTATAGTTGTAGCTAAAAATGATAAGGCTCATATTAATTTAAGTAAGCAAATAAAAAATCATGAAGTTAAAAAAACATATATTGCAATTGTAAGAGGAGTTGTAAAAGAAAACCAAGCAACAATAAATATGCCAATTGGAAGAAGTGAAAAAGACAGAAAGAAGATGGCAGTTACCAAAAAAGGTAAAGATGCAATAACACATTTCAAGGTATTAAAGAGATTTGAAGATTATACAGTTTTAGAAGTAAATATAGAAACAGGAAGAACACATCAAATAAGAGTGCATTTAGCTCAAATTGGGTATCCGATTATAGGAGATAGTACATATTCAAGTGGAAAGAATAAATGGGGAATAAAAGGACAAGCTTTACATGCTAAAAGCCTGGAATTTAGACATCCTATTACAGGTGAAAAAATGAAGTTAGAAGCGGAACTACCAGAATATATGAGACGATTAATTTAATAATTTATATCGTTTCTTGGCTAACATTACATTATAGATAAATTCTAAACTTATAAAATAGGCACCTCTCAAAGCGAGTTTGAGATTCTCCTATTTTATAAGTAAAGAATTTTTACTATAACTCCATTTGCATTCGAAACTCATAAATTATTAAATTAATCTTTAAAATGGCTAAAAAAAAAACAGGGATTTAAAGGACCGTCCCCTAATCCCTGAAAGGGAGAAGTTAAATGGAAGAAGTAAGATTACAGAAATTTATAGCAGATTGTGGAATTACATCAAGAAGAAAAGCTGAAGAATTAATAATTCAAGGAAAAATAAAAGTAAATGGAAAAGTTGTAACAGAATTGGGAATAAAAATAAATCCACAAAAAGATGTTGTAGTATATAATGATAGACAAATTCAAAATGATAATAAATATGTTTATATATTGTTAAATAAGCCTATTGGATATGTTACAACAGTAAAAGACCAATTTAGTAGAGATTCTGTTTTGGATTTAGTTAAAGTTAAAGAAAGAATTGTTCCTGTTGGTAGATTGGATATGTATACATCAGGAGCATTAATTTTAACAAATGATGGAGATTTTGTATATCAAGCAACACATCCAAAACATGAAATAGATAAAACATATACTGTTACAATTAAGGGAAAAGTGTCTGATGAAGAGGTACAAAAATTAAGAGATGGCGTAAAAATAGAAGATAAAGAAACATATATTACTAAGCCTGCTAAAGTGAAAATACTAAAAATAGATGAAGAAAAAAATCAATCAAGATTAGAAATAACAATTCATGAAGGAAAGAATAGACAAGTAAGAAAGATGTGTGAAGCAGTAGGACATAAAGTGTTAGCTTTACATAGAAGTAAAATAGCTGGAATAGATGTTAAAGACTTGCCATTAGGGAAATGGAGATTTTTAAATCAAAGTGAAGTTAAAAGAATTTTAAAAAAATAATGTAAAATATTGAAAAATAAAATTAAAAAATATATAATTGAACAAACGAAAGAATAAGGAGAAAATAACAAATGAATACATTTAAATTTATACCAGAAGGATGGAATAATGAGATTAATAAATTAGATACAGTAGAAGAACTTAAAGGTTGTCTGGAAAATCAAACAACATTACAAGGCTTAGTTAAAAGTTGTGATGAAAATTACAATTTACATATAAATTTAGGAAAAGGAATTACAGGAATTATTCCAAGACAAGAAGTTGAAGCTATAAATCTTGAAGAAACTGGATTGCCAAAAATAAATTTATGTACAGGAAAAGTTCATAAATTTGTTCAGTTTAGAATAAAAGATGTACAAGATGAAAGAAATGTAATTCTTTCTAGAAAACAAGTTCAACAAGATGCTTTAAATTGGGTAAAAAAAGATTTACAAGTAGGACAGAAAGTAGAAGGAATTGTTAAAAATATTAGACCTTATGGAGCTTTTATTGAGATTGGTGGAGGAGTAGTAGGTCTAGCACATATTGAAGATTTATCAATAGCTAGAATAAAAAGTCCTTCTGAAAGATTAAAAATTGGACAAAAGGTGGAAGTTGTGGTAAAATCAATAAATAGAGATGACGGTAGAGTGATTTTGTCATATAAAGAGACTCTTGGAACTTGGGAAGAAAATGTAGAAAAATTTGAGCAAGGCACAAAGGCAAAGGGAATAGTTAGAGAAACTGAAAAAAATAAAAATGGCATATTTATTGAATTAACACCTAATCTAGTGGGTATGTCAGAATATGAAGAAGGATTAGAATATGGACAAATAGTTGATGTTTATATTAAAAAAATAGACAAACAAAAGAAAAAAATAAAGTTGTCAATTTATAAGTAGAAAATTCTAATTATTTAAGGGGGAATTAAAATGGTTGAAGATAACCAAATTAAAGCACAAGTATCACCTTTTGCAATAAGAGAAGGAGAAATTAAAACATTTGATGGTAAAGATGGATATGTTTCAATGAATCAAATTGTACACAAAATAAACATTGGACATATAAATGAAATTCATTTTGCAATTTTGGAATTAGTAAATGAATTTGAATTTATTACATCAAGACAATTATATCAAATGCTAGAGATTAAAGGAATTGATCCTAAATCACAAGACAAATTAAATAATAAATTGGATCAATTGGTAAAATCAAAAATATTAACAAGATATTATTTTACATCTGATGAAGGAAAAGGAATTTATCGTATATATTGCTTAGAGAAGATGGGAAAATATTTATTAAATTCAAAGGAAATTGAATGTAAATGGCAACCATCAGATAACACAAAACCAGTTCCAATGATTAAGAAAAGATTAGCTGGAAACCAAACAATTATTGCATATTTAAGAAAAGTAAAGGCATTTGATAGTTATATAGTAAAACCAGCAATAACTGCAAAAGCTACAGGTAAATTGTTTAAAGCAACAGGTGGAGCTGTTAAACTAACTAAAAATGGAAAATCAATACAATTTGTTTTTGAAGTAGTAAGAAGAGAACAAGATTGGCAAAAGAAATTAGTTGAAAAAATGAGATTGTATAAAGATTTCTATGAAAACTTTGTACCAGGAGATTCCGGATTTAGTGGTATGCCTCAATTAATACTTATTTGTGAAGATGAAAAACATATGGCAGAATGTTTTAAAGAAATAGTTACAAATCAAGTAGAAATACCACAAATTAAGTTATATTTTTCAACAGATTTAAGACAAAATGAAGAGACTTTGGAAAATACTTTGGTTGATTTTAAATTGGTTGATGGAAAATATAAGATGGAAAATGTAGAATTAAAATTATTAGGGATTTAGGGGACGGACCTCTAATTTTGATTTAAGGATAGAAGTTTGATTTAGCTATAGAATAGGCTGTTGATTTGACTTGAAATTCTGAAAGTTTTGTATTATAATAGTGAACATAAATTGGTTAAAGTGTTTGAGTAAAAATCAATTTATGACTATAAAAGATTTAGGAGGTAAATAATGAAACCAGAAGAAAGACTTAAAGAAATGATACGGTTGTTTCATGAGGAGAGGGTTGTAGAAAAATTAATTGATTCACAAAAAGAAGGTGGACTTATAAAAGTCAATACAGTTTATGCTGAAGAGAAAAAGAAACTTTTTGGAAAATTGTTTGACTTTAGACAAAAAGTAAGAGCAGCTTTAGAAAAAAGGGAATATTATATCCAAGAAGATAATTATGCGATATACCCAGATGATGCATTACAATTTTGTTTTGTCTGCATGATGGCAGGAATAAGTGATATTGATGTATTAAAAGATTGGTATCAGGTTATAGACTCACTTAAAAAAATCAGTGGTGAGTATAATGAACTTGCAAATAAATTGGTGGAATTTTTAGGAGCAGAACGTTCATGTCATGCAGATATTTTTACAGCTTATAATACTGGAGAATTATTAGAAATGTTTTTCTCTGATTAAATAAAATCCGAAAACTCAAACACACTAAAAATTAAACAAAAAAAGTTCTAGGTAATTCCCAGAACTTTTTTTGCTCTTTGTACATCATCATTATTTGCGTCTCTAACACCATCTAGTTCATATTTTAAGCAAAGTTTTTCCCACTTATATTTTCCCATACTATGATAAGGAAGAATCTCAACTTTTTGAACATTAGACAAAGAATTTATAAACTCCTTTAATTTCAGCAAATCATTAGTATCATCAGTATATCCTGGAATTAAAACTTGTCTAATCCAAATAGGGATATTATTATCACTTAAATATTTTGCAAATTCTAATTCTAATTTATTTCCAACACCAACTAAAGATTTACATTTTTCATTATCTATATGTTTAATATCTAACAAAACTAAATCAGTTAAAGTTAAAAGTTTTTTAACATCATCAGTTAAAGCAACCATACCAGAGGTGTCAATGCAAGTGTGAATATTATATTTCTTTAATTTAGTGAACAAAGCTATCAAAAAATGAACTTGAAGTAATGGTTCTCCACCAGTCACTGTAACTCCACCATCTGGCTGAATATAATTTCTATAACGCAAAATTTTGTCTAATATTTCATCTAATGATTGGTAATGTCCACCATTAATGTCCCAAGTATCACGATTATGACAATATTTGCATTGAAGATGGCAACCTTGCAAAAATAATACAAATCTGATTCCAGGACCATCAACAGTTCCAAAAGATTCTATTGAGTGAACTTTAGCATAGTATTGTAAATTTTGTTCCATAAAATTAAGTAATCCCTTTCTAAATTTTCTCATGTATTGTTCTGTGTATTACGTCTAATTGTTGTTCTCTTGTTAGTTTTGTGAAGTGTACTGCATATCCTGATACTCTTATTGTTAATTGTGGATATTTTTCAGGATGTTCCATTGCATCTTCTAATAGGCTTCTATCAAATACATTTACATTTATATGATGTCCTGTTTGTTTGAAGTATCCATCAAGCATTGTAATTAAGTTTGTAACACGTTGTTCTTCTGTTTTACCAAGTGTTCCAGGTGTTATTGAAAATGTATATGATATTCCATCTTCTGCTGAATCAAATGGTAGTTTTGCAATTGAGTTCATTACTGCTAAAGCACCATTTGTATCTCTACCATGTAATGGGTTTGCTCCTGGTCCGAATGGTTCTCCAGCTCTTCTTCCATCTGGAGTGTTTCCTGTTGCTTTACCATATACAACATTTGAAGTTATTGTTAATATTGATAAAGTGTGTTTTGAATTTCTATAAGTTTGATGTTTTCTTAATTTATTCATAAATTTCTTTGTAATATCAACTGCTATTTGGTCTACTCTGTCATCATCATTTCCGAATTTTGGGAAGTTTCCTTCAACTTCATAGTCAACAGCTAGTCCATCTTCATTTCTAATTACTTTAACTTTTGCATATTTTATTGCAGATAGTGAATCTGCTACAACAGATAATCCAGCTATACCACAAGCCATTGTTCTTAATATTTCTCTATCATGTAATGCCATTTCGATTGCTTCATATGAGTATTTATCATGCATATAATGAATTGCATTTAAAGCTTTTATATAAATTCTTGCAACATAATCCATCATTTGGTCAAATTTTGTCATTACTTCATCATAATCTAAGTATTCAGAAGTTATTGGTGCAAAAATTGGTGTAACTTGTTTTCCAGATATTTCATCTCTACCACCATTGATTGCATATAGTAAAGTTTTTGCTAAATTTGCTCTTGCACCGAAGAATTGCATTTGTTTACCAATTTTCATAGGTGATACACAACAAGCGATTCCATAGTCATCTCCTAGAGTGATTCTCATTAAATCATCGTTTTCATATTGAATTGATGAGGTTTTAATAGATAAGTTAGTAGTGTATTTTTTGAATCCTTCTGGAAGTCTTGTTGACCATAGTACTGTTAAATTTGGCTCTGGTGCAGGTCCTAAAGTTTCTAATGTGTGTAATAATCTAAAAGAGTTTTTAGTAACTAAGGTTCTACCATCAATTCCCATACCACCAATACTTTCAGTTACCCAAACTGGATCTCCACTAAATAGTTCGTTATATTCAGGTGTTCTTAAGAAACGTACTAATCTTAATTTCATAACAAAATGGTCCATAATTTCTTGTGCTTCTTCTTCAGTTATAACACCATTTTTTAAATCTCTTTCAAAATAGATATCTAAGAATGTTGATGTTCTTCCTAAACTCATTGCAGCACCATTTTGGTCTTTTATTGCTCCTAAATATCCAAAGTATAACCATTGAACAGCTTCTTTTGCATTGTTTGCTGGTTTAGAAATATCAAAACCATATTTTGAAGCCATAACTTTTAATTCATTTAGTGCTTTAATTTGTTCACTAATTTCCTCTCTTTCACGAATAACTTCTTCAGTCATCTCATCAACATTTAAAACTTCTAATTCATCTTTTTTCTCATTTATTAAAACATCAACACCATATAGAGCGACACGTCTATAATCTCCAATAATTCTTCCACGTCCGTATCCGTCTGGTAAACCTGTTAATAAGTGAGAACTTCTTGCAGCTCTAATATCAGGTGTATAAACACTGAATACTCCATCATTGTGTGTTTTTCTATATTTATGGAAGATTTCTTCAACTTCGTCATCTACTTTTCTTCCATATGCTTCACATGATTTTTCTACAATTCTGATTCCTCCAAAAGGCATTATTGCTCTTTTTAAAGGTGCGTCAGTTTGAAGTCCTACTATATCTTCTAAGTCTTTATCAATATATCCAGCTTCATGACTAGAAACTGTTGATACTGTTTTTGTATCTATATCTAAAACTCCGCCTTCTGAATCATGTTCTTTTTGATATAATTCTAAAACTTCATCCCATAGTTTTTTTGTTTTTTCAGTTGCACCTGCTAAGAAAGAACTGTCTCCTTCATATGGTGTATAGTTTTTTTGTATAAATTCTCTTACATTTATTTCATCTTGCCAATTTCCTAGTGTAAATCCATTCCATTGTTCAAATTTCATAATATACCTCCTTATATTTGATTTTTATTCAATTTAAATTTATTGTCTTAAATAGTATTGACAAATTCACCGTTTTTTATCATAACATAGCTATAAAAGTTATGCAACGAAAATAGAGAATTTTGTAAAAAATAATCTAATAAAATCATAATTATAAAATAAAAAAAAAACTGTTGCTTTTGCAACAAAAAATATAAACACCATGATTTTCTATAAAAGAAAATTTTAGGTGTTTAAAATAAGGATTGTAAACTTTATTTATTTTTTATAAATCTTAAAACTTCATCATCTGGAATTTTAAGAACTTTAACAATTTTTTTGAAAGTAGAAATTCTAGTTTTTTCTTCGTTGTGTTCTAAACGTTGTAATTGACGCCAACTAATACCAATTTCTTCAGCTAATTCTTCTTGAGTTAATTTATTTTGTAATCTATATTGACGAATCATTTCTTACCTCCATAGTAAAAGTATAAAAATATTATACAATATGGAAAATGAAAAAAGTACGACAAAAATGACGTAAACACGATATAATTTTACAAAAATAGATAAAATTTATATAAAACAAACCTTATACATAATATATTGTGTATAAGAAGACAACATAACTTTTTGAATAGGGTTTGAAACAATACATTAATGATTTGAATGTAACAATGTGCAAAAAAATTCTGAATTAATATTTATTAAATAAATTCAATAAATAAATCCAGAATTAATTATCCAAAAAAGTTTAATATATTAAATTATTCTTCATCTAAGTCTGTATCAGCAATTGTTTTTGCAACATTGTAAATCAATTTTTGTTTTGCAGGAGAGCAGTTTTTAATTAAATCTGCAAATTCTCTGTCAAGATATTCTTTAGAGTTACTAGAAGCACCATTTAGAAGGTAACCTTCTGTTACATCTAATAAACCACATAATTGATTTAATCTTTTTAAATTTATATGAGAATTACCTCTTTCTACTCTGCTTAAAAAAGCTACTGATATATCAATTTTTTCTGCTAAATCTTCTTGAGTTAAGTTTTTTGCAAGTCTTGCTTGTTTAATTCTTTGACCGATTACAGTATAATCTAAAGCCATTTTTATCACCTTCCTATTTTTATTATATGCATATAATAGCATTTTATAGTTTAAATTTACAGAAACTAAAAATACATATATAACTTATAGGTTAAAACAATTTAAAAAAATTTGCAAGTACATATAAAGAAAAAGTAAGGAAAAGCGAGAAAAAATAAGGAAATATGAGAAAAATATGGGAAAAATATAGTTAAAAAACCTTAATTAAGGCTAAAGTTGACAAATTATATAAAAATATGTATACATAATTTGATTTTGTAAAGAATATATAGTATAATATACATTAGTCGCGTTAAAAAAACATCAAAAAGGAGAGTGAAGTTTATTTTAAAAAATAAATTAAAATACTATACGAAAGAAGTTATAAAGTATTTTAACATTGCTATTATAGCTTTTGGTTTTATAATCGCGATTGTACTAATTAAATATAGACCAGTCTATAAAGTAAGCATATCTGGTGAAGAAATTGGATATATAGAAAATATACAAGCATTTGAAGAAAATTTAAAAAATGAAATTATTAGTGGAGAAACAAAAAATGTTGATAGTATAAATTTATCTGAAGAACCAGAATATGAGTTAAAACTTGTTAATAGAACACTTGAGACAAATGAGAGTCAAATTGCAACTGAAATCGAAGATGAAGTAGTTGTAACATATAAATATTATGATGTAGCATATAAAAATGAAACAATACAATCTGTTGACACAATTGAAGAAGCAGAAGAAATTGTAAATGAAATAAAAGAAAATAATAGTGAACAAGATGTAGATTTGACAATTATAGAAAAATATACTGAAAATGAAGAAGAAGTTCAAACTTCTGAATTAGAAGTAGCTAAAACTGAAACTCAAACTATAGTTGCTGAGAGAATTGTAGAAGAACAAAAGCAAAAAGAGGAAGAAGAAAGGATTAATAGTCTTCCAGATATAAATGGAATAAAATTGGCAGTAACACCAATTGAAGGAACAATTACATCACGTTATGGAGTTAGTAGTAGAATTAGAAAATCAACACATACAGGTTTAGATATTGCAGCAACTTCAGGAACACCAATTAAGGTGGTTGCAGCAGGTACTGTTATAGCTGCAAGTTATGATGGTTCATATGGTAAATTAGTAAAAGTAGACCACGGAAATGGTGTAGAAACTTGGTATGCTCATACAAGTAAAATGTATGTAAAAGTTGGTGAGCAAGTTGAAGCAGGAGATGTAATTGCAGCAGTTGGTTCAACTGGAAATTCAACAGGACCTCATTTACATTTAGAAATTAGAGTAAATGGAGAGCATGTGAATCCACAAAATTATTTATACAATAATAACTAAAGTTAAATTATAAAATTTTATTTATTAAATGGCTAACATTACAGAATAAAGAAATTCTAGTATTATAAAGCAGGCACTTCTCAAAGACAAGTTTGAGATTCTCCTACTTTATAATACAAGAATTTCTAATATTCTTTCATTCGCACATTTAATTTCATAAAATTTTATAATTTAACTTAATAAATGTAAATCATGATAGATAAAAAATGTCGAGAAAAATAGAACGATTTTTCTTGACATTTTTTAGTAATAATATATAATTGAAGTGGTTAAACTAAAGATAGGAGGCGAAGTAAATGGCAGAAGTAAGCGCGCAAGAAGAACAAAAAGTTCAAAAAATGATAAATGAACTTGTAGAAAAGGCAAAAATAGCATCACAGGAATACATGAAATTAGACCAGGAAACAGTAGATAAAATAACAAAAGCAATGTCAATGGCAGGTCTAGAACATCATATGGAACTTGCCAAATTAGCAGTAGAAGAAACAAAAAGAGGAATATATGAAGATAAAATAACAAAGAACATGTTTGCAACAGAATATGTATATCATAGTATTAAATATGAAAAAACAGTAGGTATTATTAGTGAAAATGAAGAAGAAGGATATGTAGAAATAGCAGAACCAGT
This sequence comes from uncultured Clostridium sp., assembly GCA_946487895.1. Lineage (GTDB taxonomy): Bacteria > Bacillota > Clostridia > TANB77 > CAG-508 > CAG-269. The sequence goes on along the minus strand of CAMLUO010000024.1, from coordinate 2,436 downwards.
AGGAATAATTGCAGGAGTTACACCTGTTACAAATCCAACTTCTACAACGATGTTTAAATCAATAATAGCAGCAAAAACCAGAAATGTAATAATATTTGGATTTCATCCATCTGCACAAAAATCAAGTAGTGCTGCTGCAAAAATTTTAAGAGATGCAGCAATTAAAGCAGGAGCTCCAGAAAATTGTATATTATGGATCGAAGAGCCATCAATAACAGCTACAAGAATGTTAATGAATCATCCTGATGTAAACCTAATACTTGCGACAGGTGGAACAGGAATGGTAAGGTCAGCATATTCTTGTGGAAAACCAGCATTAGGAGTAGGGCCAGGAAATGTACCTTGCTATATTGATAAAACAGCAAAATTAAAAACATCAGTAAATGATTTAGTAATGTCTAAAGCATTTGATAATGGAATGATATGTGCGTCAGAACAAGCAGTATTAGTTGATAAAGACATATATCAAGAATTTGAAAAATTAATGAGAGAAGCAGGATGCTATTTTGTAAATCCAGAAGAAAAGAAAAAATTACAAGATAGTATGTTTGATTATACAGAAGAATATGGATATAAATTAAAATCACATGTACCAGGACAATCACCATATACAATTGCAAAAGAGGCAGGATTTGAAATACCAGAAGACACAAAAGTAATAGTTGTATATGAAGAAGGAATCGGAAGAGAATATCCATTTTCAAAAGAAAAATTAAGTCCAGTTTTAACATATTATATAGTTGAAAATGAAGATGAAGGAATCAATAAATCAGAGCAATTAATTGAATTTGGTGGATTAGGACATTCAGCAGTTATTCATTCTGAAAATAGAGAGACAATATTAAGATTTTCAGAAACTATGAAAGCAGGAAGAATAATTGTAAATTCTCCATCTACTCATGGAGCAATTGGTGATATATATAACACAAATATGCCATCATTAACATTAGGATGTGGTTCATTTGGTGGAAATTCAACAACAGCTAATGTATCATCAGTAAATTTGATAAATATAAAAAGAGTAGCGAAAAGGAGGGTTAATATGCAATGGTTTAAAGTTCCAGAAAAAATATATTTTGAAGCAGGTTCAATTCAATACTTAGAAAAAATGCCAGATATTGAAAGAGCATTTATAGTTACAGATGACGGAATGGTTAAATTAGGATATGTAGACAAAATCTTATATCATCTAAGAAAAAGGCAACAATATGTACATTCAGAAATATTTAGTGAAGTAGAATCAGATCCATCATTTGATACAATCAAAAAAGGTGTAGAGCTAATTAAAAACTTTAATCCTGATGTAATAATAGCATTAGGAGGAGGAAGTCCAATAGATGCAGCAAAAGGAATGTGGCTATTTTATGAACATCCTGAAGCAGATGCTGAAGGTTTAAAATTAAAGTTTATGGATATTAGAAAAAGAACATATAAATTCCCTAAGTTAGGAACAAAATGTAAAATGGTAGCAATACCAACAACATCAGGAACAGGTTCAGAAGTAACATCATTTGCAGTAATTACAGACAAAGAGAAAAATAAAAAATATCCATTAGCAGATTATGAGCTAACACCAGATGTAGCAATAGTAGATCCAGACTTAGTTATGAGTCTACCAAAATCAGTAACAGCAGATACTGGAATGGACGTATTAACACATGCAATTGAGGCATATGTATCAAATATGGCATCAGACTATACAGATGGTTTAGCAGAAAAAGCAGTAGAACTTGTATTTGAAAATTTACAAGAAGCATATGAGCATGGAGATAATAAACTAGCAAGAGAAAAGATGCATAATGCAAGTACAATAGCTGGAATGGCATTTACAAATGCATTTTTAGGAATCAACCATTCATTAGCACATAAAATAGGTGGAGAGTTCCATTTACCACATGGAAGAATAAATGCAATTTTATTACCATATGTAATAAAATATAATAGTACAAAACCAAGTAAATTTGTATCATTCCCTAAATATGAATATTTTATAGCAGACCAAAAATATTGTAGATTAGCTAAAAAGACGGGATTAAAAGCAGACACAGTGGAAGAAGGAATCAGTAGTTTAATTGAAAAAATCATAGAAATGAACAAAGAATTAAATATTCCAAGCTCATTCAAAGAAGCTGGAATCGATGAACAAGAATTTTTAGCAAAAGTAGATATGTTAGCTGATAGGGCATTTGAAGACCAATGTACAACAGCAAATCCACGATTACCATTAGTGACTGAGTTAAAACAAATACTATTAGATTCATACTATGGAAAAAGGGATTAGGGGACGGTCCTAAAAATACCTGTTTTCAGGGATTTAGGGACGGACCTTGAATAAATAAGGAAAAATAGATATAAAATCAAGTTGTTCTGTAATTTTTTTGCAGTAATAACGAATAAAAATAGAATAAACAAAAAACATAGCAAAATCAATAAAAA
>CAMLUO010000023.1 GCA_946487895.1 uncultured Clostridium sp. | reverse complement strand
CTAGAAACGTTGTCTATCAACACTTCTAGCTTTTAACTGTCAAATTTGAGAGTATTATTGCACATTTTTTCGAATTTTACAAGTAGTTTTAAATTATTTTTCAAATTTTTAAGAATCTATCCGTTCTTCAACTTCAAATTGGCTATTATATAAATCAGCATAAAATCCATTTTTAGCAAGTAAATTCTCATGAGTACCTTGCTCTACAATATCTCCATGATTCATAACCAAAATTAAATCTGCATTTTTAATAGTTGATAATCTATGAGCAATAATGAAACTTGTTCTACCTTTCATAAGGTTATCCATTGCTGATTGTATTTGAATTTCAGTTCTTGTATCAATTGAACTTGTTGCCTCATCCAAAATTAATATCTTAGGATTTGCAAGTATAACTCTTGCAATTGTAAGCAATTGTTTTTGTCCTGCAGATATATTTGTTGATTCTTCATTTATCATAGAATTATATCCATTTGGAAGTGTTTTTATGAAGTGATGTACATGTGCTGCCTTTGCTGCTTCTACTACTTCTGTATCTGTTGCATCTTCTTTACTGTATTTAATATTGTCTTTTACTGTTCCACCAAATAGCCATGTATCTTGTAGAACCATACCAAACATTTTACGAAGCTCTCCTCTATCGAAATCTTTTACATTATGACCATCAACATCAATTTCTCCAGAATTGACATCATAAAATCTCATTAATAGTTTTACCATAGTTGTCTTTCCTGCTCCTGTTGGTCCAACTATTGCTATTTTTTGACCTTCTTTTACATCTGCATTGAAGTCATTGATAATCATCTTATCTGGGTCATATCCAAATTTAACATGTTTAAATTCAACATTTCCTTTTAATTTTGATGTATCAATATTTCCTTTTGCAGTTATAACTTCTTCTGGTTCTTCCAAAAATTCAAATATTCTTTCTGCAGCAGCTGCCATTGATTGTAGCATACTTGAAATTTGAGCAATTTGATTTATTGGTTGTGTAAATTGTTTATTGTACTGGATAAAACTTTGAATATTTCCTACTGTAATTGTCCCATTAACAGCTAAATATCCTCCAGCAACTGCAACTCCTACATATCCAACATTAGATATAAAGTTTGTAATTGGGTGCATTAAACCTGATAAGAATTGTGATTTCCATGCAGACCTATATAATTCATCATTTGCCTTTTCGAAGTCATTTGTTACTTTGTTTTCTGCATTAAATACTTTTACAATATTTAATCCTCCATAAATTTCTTCTACTTGACCATTTACATGACCTAAATAATCTTGTTGTCTAACAAAATATTTTTGTGATTTGCTTACAATAAATTTAACTAAAACCCCTGCAATTGGTAATATTATCAATGATATTAATGTCATCTGCCAACTTATAGAAATCATCATTACAAGTATTCCTATAATTGTACAAACTGATGTTATTATTTGAGTAATACTTTGGTTAAGGTTCATACTTAATGTATCAATATCGTTTGTTATAACTGATAAAACCTCTCCATTAGTCTTTTTATCAAAATATTTCATTGGTAATTTATTTATTTTTATAGCTATATCATTTCTTAATTTATATGTGATTTTTTGTGTAACTGTTGTCATTGTAAATCCTTGAACGAAGGAGAATAATGCACTAATTATATATAAAGCAATTAGAGTTAAAGCAATTCCGTCCGACTTTCCCAAAATCTATTCCTGAACCGCCAGATAATTTACTCATTAAACCGTTAAATATCTCTGTTGTGGCATTACCTAAAATCTTTGGTCCTACAATTGTAAAAATTGTACTTCCTACTGCAAATAATATTACAACAAATATAGCTATTTTATATTTTGCTAAATATGACTTTATTAATTTTTTTGTTGTTTTCTTAAAATCTTTTGCTTTCGCTGTTGTTTGATGACCTCTTCCCATAGGTCCTCCCATTGGTCCTAGCATTTACTCTCCTCCTTTCTCACCTAATTCTTCTGCAGATAATTGTGATAAAGCAATTTGTCTATATGTTTCATTGTTTTTCATTAATTCTTCATGTGTTCCTATTCCTACCATTTTACCTTCTTCTAGAACAATTATTTTATCTGCATTTAAAATTGTGCTTATTCTTTGTGCAACAATAATTACTGTTTTATTTTTCGTTCTTGTTGCCAATGCTTCTCTTAATTTACTATCTGTTTTAAAATCTAATGCTGAGAAACTATCATCAAATACAAATATTTCTGGGTCTTTTGCAATAGCTCTTGCAATTGATAGACGTTGCTTTTGTCCTCCTGAAACATTTCCTCCACCTTGTGCAATTGGGTCTTGATATTTCTTTTCTTTACCTTCAATGAATTCAGTTGCTTGAGCAATTTCTGCTGCCATAATCATTTGGTCGTCAGACATATTATCATCTGAATACTTGATATTTGATTCTATTGTTCCTGAGAATAATATTCCTTTTTGTGGTACAAATCCTATAATATCTCTTAAATCTTTTTGAGATACATCTTTAACATTTACACCATCAATACATAATTCTCCACCTGTTACATCATAAAATCTTGGTATTAGATTTACAACTGTTGATTTTCCACTTCCAGTACTTCCTATAATTGCTGTTGTCTTTCCTGGTTCTGCTGTAAAGTTAATATCCTCTAAGATTTCTGTATCTGCATCTGGGTATCTAAATGATACATTTTTAAATTCAACTAATCCTTTTTTAGATGGGTCAAATTTCTTTGTTTCTTTCTTATCTTTTATACTTGGTTCTCTATCAATAACTTCATTTATACGTCTTGCAGAAACTGCTGCTCTTGGGAGCATAATAGAAATCATTGAAATCATTAAGAATGCCATTACAATTTGCATTGTGTATTGGATAAATGCCATCATGTCACCAACTTGCATTACACCTTGGTCAACATTATGTCCTCCAACCCATACAATTAATACCATAATTGAGTTCATTATAAACATTAGAAGTGGCATCATCATTGACATTGCTCTGTTTACAAATATATTTGTTTTCATTAAATCTTTATTTGCATCGTCAAATCTTGCTTCTTCTTTCTTTTCTTTATTAAACGCTCTAATTACTGGTATACCTGTTAAGATTTCTCTTGAAACTTCATTTAGCTTATCTACTAAATCTTGTAATTTTCTAAATCTTGGCATTGCAACTGCAAATAATGTAGCAACAATAAATAATATTGCGACTATTGCCACTCCTATAATCCACGCCATTGAATTATCCGTACTTGTTAGAACTTTTACAAATCCACCTATACCAATAATAGGTGCATATACAACTACTCTAAATAAAATTGCTATAAGTTGTTGAATTTGTTGAATGTCGTTTGTACTACGAGTAATTAAAGATGCTGTTGAAAATTCATTTAATTCAGCATTTGAAAAGCTGATTACTTTCTTGAATACTTTGTCTCTTAAAGTTTTACCTAATCTTGCTGCAACTCTTGAAGATAAGAACATTATTGAAACAGCTGATGTCATACTTACAAGTGCTACTCCTAGCATTTGGAATCCAGATAATAAGATATAATCATTTTGAATTTTATCTGTGTCAACACCTGAGTTTTGATATATTTGTTTTATTGATGAAACTGCTGCTTGCTCTTTTATAGAATCACTCATTGAATTAATTTGTTTTGTAGCTTCTTCAAGCATTTGATTTCTTTGTTCTTCAGGCATTTGAGATATTATTGTCATCTCTAAGATAGGACTAACCATAACTGTTTCTAAATTTGATTTTTCTTCATCTTCTAAATCATTTAATACATAAATAGTATCATTTTCTACATTATAGTCCTTGCCTAAATATTTGTTGATTATTTTTTCTTGTTCTTTATTAGGTTCTGAACTTACTAATGTATAGTTATTTAGAATTTCATCATCATTTTCTGTAAATAACAATATTTTGTCCATATCTTCTTTAGATATGATGTCAGGTACTGAACTTACAATTCCACCTGCTTGTATACCTTCATTGACTATTTTTGAGGTATAGTCTGGTAATGCTAAGTCTGCTGCTGCTTGCACACATAGTAAAATTACAATTGCTATTACTGAGCCTAATGTTTTTTTCAAGTTTTTCAATACTTTAAGCATTTTTCTTCTCCTTTCATGTCTTATTGGGGACGTTTCTTTTTGAGACATTTTGTCTCAAATGGACCGTTTCTTAATGAGACATTTTAACTTTTCCCGTATCTTTTAATTGTATATTCTTTAATATTGTTTGTCAACTGGTGAATTGTGAATTTTTTGTGAAATCTACAACATAAAAAGACATTGGTATTTAAGTCCAATGCCTTTTTATGTTTACATTTTTCTAAACACACCAGCAACTTTTCCTAAAATTTCACAAGTAGGAACAATTATTGGGTCCATAGTTGAGTTTTCAGGTTGTAATCTGATATGGTCTTTTTCTTTATAAAAAGTTTTAACAGTTGCTTCATCACCAATTAGGGCAACAACAATCTCTCCATTATTTGCTGTATTTTGTCTTTTAACTAGAATATAATCACCATCAAGAATTCCAGCTTCAATCATACTTTCTCCTCTAACTGTTAGCATGAAACTTTCAGAATTTCCAACAAAATCAATTGGAATTGGAAATGTATCTGTTACATTTTCTACTGCTAAAATTGGCTCTCCAGCTGTTATCTTTCCTATAATTGGAACTTCTACTAATTCTTTTTGTGTATAGAAATCTTTGCTTGAAGTCTTCTTTTCTTCTCCTGAACCACCTTTTAATAGTCTTAAAGTTCTTCCTTTTTTGTCTTGTTTCTTAATATAACCTTTTTGCTCTAATCTCTCTAAATAATTATGTACTGTTGCAGTTGAACTTAATCCTACCGCTTTTCCAATTTCTCTTACTGATGGTGGATACCCTTGTGTCATTATTTGTTTTTCAATGAAACGTAATATTGATTTTTCTCTATTATTTAATTCTGGTTTCTTTTTTCTTGGCATATTATATTCACTCCATTCTCTCATTTTTTCACATCTTATCATACAAACAAAAAAATGTCAAACATATTTTTGATATTTTATAATTTTTTTACAACTGTGTTTTTAGAAAAAGCGGCATAATTTATTATATTATACCGCTAAAAAAATCACTTTTAATTTATTCCAACGAAATCATCACCCAGATTATTTCTCCATTTTTCTAAACTCTCAATTCTAACATTTTGAAAATTCAATCTTGACTTTTGTGCATTCATTTCACTACTTAATAGTAAACAATTTTTTCTACATTCAAAGTGCTCATCCTCTAACTTTCTACATCTGTCATCTATGTATTTTTCCATATAATTAAGTCCTTTTGATATACTTTTATCCATATTATCTAAGACATCAAATAATTCTTTTCTATCCTTATTTCTTTGTTTTTCACTATCTAACCATCTCTTGTTATTTTCTTCCCAACGTTTATCATTTTCTTTCCATCTTCTTTCGTTCTCTTCCCAACGTTTGTCATTTTCTTCCCATCTTTTGTTATTTTCTTTTCTGAACTCACGTAACTCTGTCAAAATTGTTTTTGCCATTGCATCCTCCATCAGCATAACCTCCTTTATAACATTAAATTTCGCTAGCTCTTGATAGGTCATATTTAATCATACATTCTAGTAGATGTCAATAGAAAATCAAAAAGTTTTTAAACTTTTTGATTTCAATTTTATATATTAGTAAAATATAGTGATATTTACAAATTATTTAACAAGTCTTTCAGTTTCTTTTGCAATCATTAACTCTTCATTTGTAGGAATAACATATACTTTAACTTTTGAACTTGGTTTTGAAATAACTTTTTCTTCTCCCCTCATGTTATTTGCTTCTACATCAATTTCTACTCCCATAAACTCTAATTGCTCACAAATACCTTTTCTAATATTAATTTGGTTTTCTCCTACTCCACCTGTAAATACAATATAGTCAACGCCATTCATTGCAACTGCATATTTTGCAATATAACTTGCAATTGCATATTTAAAGCTTTCCATAGCAATTTTTGCTGTCTCATTATCATTGTAGCTTTCTTGTTCAATTACTCTAAAGTCTGGTGCTAATCCAGATATTCCAGAAACTCCTGATTCTTTATTTAAAATGTTTTCCATTTGTTCTGGAGATAATTTTTCTTTTTTCATTAAATATAATAATATTGATGGGTCTAAATCTCCACTTCTTGTTACCATTGGAATTCCACCAAGTGGTGTTAATCCCATACTTGTATCTACTGATTTTCCGCCTTGTACTGCACAAATGCTTGAACCTTGTCCTAAATGACATGTTACGATTTTTAAATCTTTAAGGTCTTTTCCTTCTATTTCAGCTAATCTTTGTGATACAAACATATGAGAAGTTCCATGGAATCCATATTTTCTTATTCCATATTTTTCATAATATTCATATGGAATTGGATAGATATATCTTTCTTTTGGAATTGATTGATGAAATGCTGTATCGAAAACTCCTACCATTGGTTTTCCTGGCATTACATTTTTACATGCTTCAATTCCTAAAATACATGCTGGGTTGTGTAGTGGTGCTAAATCTGAATATTCTTTTAAAACATTTTCTACATTTTCATCTATAACAACAGATTCAGAGATTTTTTCTCCACCATGTACTAATCTATGTCCTATAGCTTCAATTTCATCTAAGCTATCTATTACTTTGTATTCTGGATTTGTTAATTGTTTTAATGTAAATTCTATTGCTTCTGTATGATTATATGCTGGATTGTCTATTTTTATTTTTTGTCCATTTACTTTGTGTGTAATAAATGCTTCTTTTTCTCCTATTCTTTCATATTTTCCAGAAGCTAATACTTCTTCTGTTTCCATGTTAATTAATTGGTATTTTAGTGATGAACTACCACAATTTAAAACTAAAATTTTCATTTTATTTAATCCTCCCTACTTTTCCTTAATATACTTTAACAGTAATAATTGAAACAATTATTATGTTATAAATCTATCATTTTACCAATTTTAATGTTTCCCTTGCTATCATTAATTCCTCATTTGTAGGAACTACATACACTTTAACATTTGAATCTTCACTTGAAATTTCTACTTCTTCCCCTCTTATTTTGTTTTTCTCTTCATCAATTTTGACACCTAAAAATTCCAAATGCTTGCATATAGCTTCTCTTGATATTGGTCCTTTCTCACCAACACCTGCTGTAAATGTTAAAACATCAATGCCATTCATTGCAACAGCACATCTTGCTACATAACATGCAACTAAATAGTGAAATACATCTAAAGCTAATTTTGCATGTTTTCCACCTGATAATGCTTCTGTTTCAATATCTCTAAAATCTACTGAAACTCCTGAAACTCCATATGCTCCAGATTCTTTATTTAGTATAAAATTCATGTCATCTGGTGTCAAGTTTTCCTTTTCCATTAAATATGTAACAATTGATGGGTCTAAATCTCCACTTCTTGTTCCCATTGGAATTCCTCCAAGTGGTGTTAATCCCATACTTGTTTCAACTGATTTACCACCTTTAATTGCACATACACTTGCACCTTGACCTAAATGACAATTTACTATTTTCAAGTCTTTTATATCTTTTCCCATAATTTCTGCAGCTCTATGAGATACATATTGATGTGATGTTCCATGAAATCCATATTTTCTAACTCCATATTTTTTGTAATATTTATATGGAATTGGATAAATATATTTTTCCTTTTCTATTGTTTGGTGAAAAGCTGTATCAAATACTGCAACCATTTTCATGTTTGGCACAATTTTTTTACATGCTTCAATTCCTAAAATTGCTGCTGGATTATGAAGTGGTGCTAAATCAATACATTCTTTTATTCCTTCTAAAACCTTATCATCAATTAAAACTGCATCACTAAATTTTTCTCCACCATGTACTACTCTATGGCCAATTCCACCTAATTCGTCTAGGCTTTTTATTACACCATAATGCTCATTTGTTAATCTTTTCAAAACAAATTCTATTGCTTTTTCATGATTTTTTGCTGCATGTTCAAATTTGTGTTTTTCTCCATTTACTTTGTGTGTTAAGAATGAATTTGGTTGGCCTATTCTTTCAAAATATCCTTTTGCTAATACTTTTTCAGTATCCATATCAATTACTTGATATTTTAATGATGAACTTCCAGAGTTTAAAACTAAAATTTTCATACTTTCCTCCTTGTATGTCTCATTAAGAAACGTCCCAGATGAGACATTATTTAGTTATGTTTTGTGCTTGAACTGCTGTAATTGCCACTACTCCAGCAACATCATCACTGCTACAACCTCTTGATAAGTCATTTACTGGTTTTGCAATACCTTGACAAAGTGGTCCATAAGCCTCAGCTTTTCCCAATCTTTGCACTAATTTATATCCAATATTTCCTGCATTTAAATCAGGAAATACTAATACATTAGCTTGACCTTTTATAGGGCTTGTTGGTGCTTTCATTTCTGCAATTTCTGGAATTATTGCTGCATCTAATTGTAACTCTCCATCAATTTTTAAATCAGGTAATTTTTTTCTTACCTTTTCTGTTGCTTTTATTACTTTTTCAGTCAAAGCTGATTTAGCACTTCCATGTGTAGAATATGATAACATTGCTACTTTAGGTTCTTTTTCTACTAATTGTCTAAAACTCTTACTAGAAGAAATTGCAATTTCTGCAAGTGCCAATTCTCCTGGATTTTCATTTAAACCACTATCAGCAAAAATAAATGTACCATTTTCACCATATTCACAATCTGGAACTACCATAATAAAAAATGCTGAAACAAGTTTAGTACCAGGTGCTGTTTTCAAAATTTGAAGAGCTGGTCTTAATGTGTCAGATGTAGAATGTATTGCTCCAGATACTAATCCATCTCCTTCGCTTTCTTCATCTTTTAACATTAACATTCCAAAATATACAGGGTCTTTTGTTAATTCTTTTGCCTGCTCAATTGTCATTCCTTTTTCTTTTCTAAGATTATATAATAATTCTACATATTTATCATAATCTTTTGAATTGTCTGGTTCAACTATTTTAGCATTTTCTATATTGATATTATTTTCTTTTGCCTTTTTTTCAATATTATTTTTATTTCCAATTAAAATAATTTTTGCATATTCTTCTTTTAATACTTTCTCAGTTGCTTTTAATATACGTATATCTTCAGCTTCTGGAAGTATAATTGTTTTTATATCTTGTTTTGCTCTTTGTTTTATATCGTCTATAAAAGCCATTTTGTTCCTCCTTCTTGTTATTTATTATTATTCTTTTTAGTAAGATTTATAATTATTTATAAATCTTACTTTAACATTATATAAGTAAAAAGAGAATTTCACAAGCATTTTATTCAAATTTATAAAAATAGTACTTAAAAACTATTGCAACAAAGCCTTAATATCTTCATCTTGTTGCAATTCTTTTGAAATAAAATGAAAAGCATCCTTATTTTGTTTAACTGCAATTAAAGCTAATTCTTTGTCATTTCTTAACCTACTACTTGCATATTTTATTATAATTCCCTTGTTTTCAACTGCTTCTTTTACAATTTCTCTATCATCTCTTAGTTCTTCACTTGCAAAATATAATGCTTGCCCATAGCTTTTACATGCCTTTTCCATGATTTCTCTATCAGCCCTTAAATTTTGTGATGCATAGCAAATGGTCCAAGGTGCACCTTCAACACCTTTTAATATAACTTCTTTGTCATCTTTTAATTTTGTACTTGCAAATTCCAAAGCTTCAGCATCTTGATTTAATGCTGTCATTACAACTTCTTTATCATTCTGAAGTTCTGGTGAAACTAAATCTAAAAACTTGCCATTTTCTGATACTGCTTTTAGTACATATTCTTTATCATCTTTATTTTGCTCAACATCTTCTGCTGTCATTTTAATTCATCTCCTTTTAACAGGGATTAGGGGACGGTCCTAAAAATCCCTGCTTTTAGGGATTTTTAGGACCGTCCCTTAATCCCTCTTTCTAAATTCTAGCTATTAGTGCTTTTATTTTAATTCCTTGTTCTGAAAACATTTTCTCATGTTCTGTTTCTATATTTTTTTCAAATATTGGTTCTTGATGTAAATCATATGTCTTTTTAATTATTTCAAATCCTGCCTCTTCAAAATAAATTAAACTTGAATTAAATAAATCATCATCATCTGTTTTAAAGTAAATCTCTGCATTATCTTTCAAAAATTCTTTATACTTTTCAAGTTGTCTTGTATGTGTTAATCTTTTTTTATGATGTTTTCCTCTTGGCCAAGGATTACAAAAGTTTATATAAATTCTTTCTACATTATCTACTTTATCTAAAATCAAATTTATTCTTTCAATATCAAATCTTGTAATTAAAACATTTTCAGGTTCAATATTTGCTTCTTTATAACTTTGTTCTATATTCCTTTTAGCTAATCCAAGCATTGCATCTATTAAGTCAATTGCTAAATAATTGACATTTTGATTTTCTAAAGCTAATTTTGAAATAAATTGACCTTTTCCACATCCTAATTCTATCATAAATGGTAAATCTGGATTTTTAAAATGTTCTTTCCACTTACCTTTCCATTTTTCAGGTTCGTCTTCATAAAATTTACTGGCTTCTAATTCTGGTCTTGCCCATTTCTTATATCGAATTCTCATTTCGTAACTTCTCCTTCTAATGTTATGCTTTTTCTTTGCATATTTTATCAGATTTTTTCATTACATTCAAGTTGAACTGTGGCTAAATTTAAGATATAATGTAATTATTGATATAAATTTACAAAGTAGAGGTCTAAAATGCAATTAAAATACATTGTTAAAGAAACTGATAATTATACTGATATAAATGAAGTTTTAAACACAAAATTTAATATTTCATCACGTTTAAGAGTTAAATTAATTAACAACAAATGTGTTACTTTAAATGGTTCTTTTGTTGATACCAGAACACATATCAAACCACATGACATTATATGTGTTGATTTAAGTTATGAAGAAGATAATTCAAATATTGTTCCAACAAAAATGGAACTTGATATTTTATTTGAAGATGAATGGTTTTTAGTTATTAATAAACCAAGTGGAATATCAATTCATCCATCTTTACTTCATTATTCTGATTCTTTATCTAATGGTGTTAAATATTATTTTGACCAAATTGGTTTAAAAAAGAAAATTAGACCTGTTAATAGATTAGATACAAACACTTCTGGTTTAGTTGTTTTTGCTAAATGTGAATATATTCAAGAATGCTTTATTAAGCAAATGGCTGATAAAACTTTTAAAAAAGCATATCTATGCCTTGTTCAAGGAAATTTTGAAAAAGACACAAATTCAAACATAAATATTAATTCTAATACAAAATATGAAATAATTGATTTACCTATTGCAAGGAAAACTGGTAGTATTATTGAAAGATGTGTTGATAAATCCGGGCAAAAAGCTATTACTCATTACAAGGTTATTAAAGAATTTGATGGATATAGTTTAGTTGAGTGCTTATTAGAAACTGGTAGAACTCATCAAATTCGTGTGCATATGTGCTATATTGGTCATCCTTTGTTAGGTGATGACTTATACTCTTCAAATTATAGCTCTCATGATTTAATTAAAAGACAGGCTTTGCATAGTTATAAGATTGAACTAATTCATCCTGTTACTAATGAATTACTACGTTTTTGTTGTGAAATTCCAGAAGACATGAAATGTCTCGTTGGGGACGTTTCTGATGCGACATTCACTAATCTTTAGTAGTTTATAGTAAAGGTCCGTCTCCTAATCCCTAAAAAGAGGGATTTTTAGGATCGTCCCTAAATCCCTCTTTGTTTTTTTATTACTTCTAATCCTGCTTTTGCACCTTCATATACTGCCTTTGATACTTGTAGTAGTCCTCCTGTGCAGTCACCACATGCATATATTCCTTTTATATTTGTTTCCATATTTTCATTTACTACTATTTTATCTTTTTGTGTTATTATTCCTAGTTTTTTTGCAAATTCTGAACTTCCTGCTACTCCTTCTGCTATAAATATTCCATCTGTTTTGATTGTGCTTCCATCTTTGAATTTTACTTCTTCTACTTTATCTTCTCCATCTATTTCTTCTATTTCTTTTGTGTCAACTTTCACATTATCTGCTCTAAATTCAGGCGCTTCCTTTCCATTTGTTAGAATTGTTATATTATCAGCTATATTTATTAATTCATTTGTTTCTGAGATAGCATAATTTCCACTTCCTAATACTGCTACACTTCTATTTCTGTAAAAAAATCCGTCACAAATAGCACAATAACTAACGCCTTTTCCTTCAAATTTTTCTATTCCTTTTATTTTTGGTCTGTTCTTTTTATTTCCTGTTGCAAGTATTAAATTTTTAGTCTGATATTCATTTTTAGTTGTCACAACATTAAAATGTTCTATATTATTTTCTATTTTAACAACTTCTTCTTTTAATACCTCTACTCCTATATTTTTTGCTTGTTCTATTCCTGTATTGTATAATTCTTCTCCTGTAATTCCATTTTTAAATCCGTAATAGTTTTCAATTAGACTTGCTTTTTCTAATCCTGATTTGTCATTATATAATATTAGTGTTTTTAAGTTTGCTCTTCTAGTATATAAACTTGCTGATATTCCAGCTGGTCCTGCACCTAAAATTATTACATCATACATATTTTTTCTCCATTTCTTTTTTAATATTATTCTTATATTAATTGAATTATATCATTTGTTATTTTAGCATGCAACACATTTTTTATTATAAATTATATAAGTATTGGACTTATTTGTTCACCATCAAGTGCATATTCAATTGACTTAATTATATATTCAGCATCAAAGACAATAGACCTAGGTTTTGTGATTGGATTATCTTGCCTAAAAGGTACAAAATAATAATTTTTCCTATTCAATAATTTTCCTATGTTTTCAGCATTTCCACTTAATCCATTATTTGTAGAAGGTGCAATTACTAATGGTCTATTATTCCTTAAATGGGATTTTGCTGCCATTGTAGCTGGAGTATCTATAATATCACACGCCAATTTTGCCATTGTATTTCCTGAACATGGTGCAATTATCATTATATCTGTCATTTTCTTAGGGCCTATTGGTTCAGCTCCTTGAATTGTATGGATTATTTCCTTTCCAGTTATGTTCTCAATTTCTTCAATAAAGTCTTTTGCTTTTCCAAATTTAGTATCTAAATTATAACTGTTAAATGACATTATTGGTATGATTTCTGCTCCTAATTTTTTTATTTCTTTCATTTTTGGTATTACTTTTTGAAATGTACAAAATGAGCCTGTTAATGTAAATCCTATTTTTTTGTCTTTTAAATCCAAAGTTTATTTACCTCCTTTCATATTGCTTTATATATAATATGAAATTATGTAAATAAGGTTTGTTTTTAAACAATTAAAATCTGTCCTGGAAAAATCAAATTAGGATTTTGAATATTATTTGCTGTAACAAGATAATTCACTGAAACACCAAACCTTCTAGCAATTCCAGATAAAGTATCTCCTCTTCTCACTGTATAAGTTGAATAATTATTTTTAGGTATTGGGCTCAAATTTGTAACATCGCTTTCAGTTATTCTTAGCTTTTCACCTGGATAAATCAAATTAGGATTTGTAATATCATTAAGTTCTACAATATGAGCTACTGTAACATTATATTCCCTTGCAATCTTTGATAAACTATCTCCTCTTTGAACTGTATATATAATATCACCTGTTCCCCTTGTTTCTTCTCCTTCAATAGTTGAATTAGTTGGTATTCTAAGCTCTTGACCCGGATAAATCAAATTAGGATTTGATATATTATTTATTTCTGCAATTTCTCCAGATGTTGTTCCATATCTTCTCGCTATTGCCCATAATGTATCTCCCCTTTGAACTGTATATGTTATTGTCTCTGTATTTATTGTTCCTGTTGGATTTTCTATTACTGGAACTTCTGATGTTTCATCTAAAAAGATTTCTTTTGAAAATCTATCTAAATCAACTGCTCCACTTATACCATTTATTCTTCCTCTATCTGAATATTGTAATCCTATATAATTGTTCCATCTAGTTCCTATTCCTTGTAATCTTTGTTCACCGCTATAATATGCAAGCCATAATTCATAGTTTTCAGCTAATTCACTGCTAAATCTACTCTGGCTATTACTTAAATCACTATATATTATTATATCTTTGTTTGTTAATCTTCTAGTTGTTTCTAAAAAGACTTGTGCTATTTCGTTTGATTCTTGTACTCCTACTCCTCCAAAAGTTTCATAATCCATTACTAATTTACAATCTGGCGTTTTACCAGAAATAACCGATGCAAAAAATCTTGCTTCTTGTTCTGCTTCTTCAGTATTTGTAGCTGTTAAAAAATGATAAAATCCTACTTTTAGTCCATTTGCTTTTGTATTTTCATAATTTATCTCAAAATATGCATCTTTTATGTTTGTTCCTTGACTTGCTTTTATATATACTACTTCAATTCCGCTTCTTCTTACTTCACTATAATCTATGTATCCTTGCCAATGGCTAACATCTATTCCTTGATATTCTAAATTAGATACTGGAGTTATTGCAAAAACAGAATCCATATTTATCCAAAACATAAATGTGAAAATACTAAGAAAACATAAAACAAATTTGTAAACTTTTTTACACATAAAAAACCTCCCTTTACATATTTATTTTATTATATGTAAAAGAAAGGTTTTGGTTATTTTAGAATTTCTAATAATTAATTATTTCCAGCTCTTTAATTTTGAATTAATATTTAGCAATTATTTCATTAATATTTTGCCATCTATTCCATCTTCTAAGCTATTAACAAATGTAATTGCATCTTCTTTAGTTCCAACTATATCTCCATAATGAATAGGAATAGCTACTTTAGGCTTTATAATGTTTACTAATTCTGCTGCTTCTTTTGCTGTCATAGTATAAGTCCCACCAACAGGAACAAAAGCTACATCACACTTAATCTTTTTATTCTCTTCAGTTATATCTGTATCTCCTGCAATATAATAAGAGATACCATCAATTTTAAGTATATATCCCACCCAATTATTTTCTTTAGGATGAAATTGTTTATTTACATTATATGCTGGAACAGTATTTATCTCTATATCTCCCTCATAATATGTTTGATATGGTTTTACACCAATTATTTTATTTTCAGAAAAGCCTAATTGTCTAGCATTTTCCACATAATCTTCTGTAACATATATTTTAGTATCAGCTTTTCTTACTTTTTCAATATCTTCTTCAGAAAAATGGTCATAATGAGAATGCGTAATTAAGATAATATCTGCATCTTGATAATTTTCTTCTATATGAAATGGGTCTACATATATTATCTTTCCTTTATTCATCCTTATTGAACTATGGCATAAAACTTCAATATTATTTAACATATAATCAACTCCTTTATGCCATAATTGTATCATATTGGATTTCAAAAAGAAAGGTTTAATAATAATGATACCTGTTGTTCATCCCATTATATCCCCAACTACTTGATATTGTAACAAATTTGATAGAATAAATATCACAATAAACTAAGCTATCACTTTCTAAAGAACGTAACAAAATGTAACTTGCTCCAACATCTTCTAAAATTCCAATCCTATCTACTAAATTATTTGTTCCAATTAGAAATTCCACTCTCATTAGTTTTCCTATTTGCTCTCTCAAAAAAGCTGGTGTATAAATAGAATTTGTTAAAATTTCTGGTGAATTTTGATTTATCTGTACATTTCTATTTTCTCTTGTGTTTTGATTTTCTTGATTACTTGGCATAATTAACTCCTTATTAATAAATTTAGGTTTTAAATGGTCTACCTATAACCTTTTAAGTTTGGCTATATAAAGCAGTTGGTCTATAAAAGCAATGGTCTCCTAGTCTTGTATGGAATGTTCCTGAACCATTGTATGGAAATGTTGAATCACAAGATGGTTTAAATGGATTTAAATACCAAAGGCAGTCTCCCATCTCATTAAGTCTATTCCCAGCTATTGCCCAATCTGCAATATAATAATGTATTTCTGTTGGATTCATATTATAAATGTTTTGACTGTTATATTGATTTCGTAACATTTCTGTTGCACAATCAAATTGACCTTGCTGAAATATTATATTCCTAATGCTTCCTCCTTGTGATACTCTTGCATATTCTCCATCAGATACATTAACTCTATTCATTACAACTGTTGCTACTGCTCTCATCCCGATTGTCTCCTTCTCCTCCTGCCTCACATTGTATTATTCTAGCTAATAGTTCTCTATCTGAGTATGCCATAGTCCTCTCCTCCATATTCCTATTATATGATTAGTTAGTTTGTCCTATTGACATTTAGGCAACAAAAAACTGAGGCAGAAAACTTTCAAAGTTTTCCACCCCACTATTGACGTTGAGGATCCAAGTAATTACTAATTATTTCATAATTTTTATTCACATCACTTTGTACACTAGATATATCAGATATTTTAGCTGCAAAATATGGCAATTCTTTTGAATTCTCTTTTAAAAATATTGTAAAAGTATCATCAACTAAAAACTCTCTTGGTTCATCAGTTGCGATAGCAGTTTCTCTTACCATCATTCCTGCTTCGCTTTTTATTTCTCCACCTTTTTTATCTAATTTAAACTTAATAGTTTGAAGTGCTGTTTCTATTTCGTATATGTCTCCATTAGAAAATTCAAATGGTTGTGCTTCCAATTCTTTAAATTCTTCTTTTAAGTCAAAAGTAATATTAGGAATTTTTAAAGTGTCATTTTCTGCAAATTCTTTGTTTCCTTCGTAACTCTCAGATTTTTCTTCTATTCCATCATAACTTTCTTTAAACGTATTTTCATTGTTTCCTCTTGAAATAATTACTTCGTCATTACCTTTAGTTATTAATTTTATTGCAAAATCGTATTTAGAGTTATAATATAATACTTCTACTTGATTCCTTACTTCATCTGATGTTGTATTATCAATTCCAAAGTATTTTATATTTGAATAATTACCAAATTCTCCATTTTCTAATTCTGTAAATTCTTTTGGAAATTCAAATTCTTTTTTTAGCATTGCATATAAAAAGTAATCTTTTTCTCCTGCATTATTCCAATTAAAATCATCTAGTATATCACTTGTTTCATTAAATTTTTCTTTAATAGCATTTTCTATTTCTTCTTTTAATTCTAAACTTGGAGTTCCATATTTTTTATAATAACTCTCTTCAGATAAATCATCAGTAGTAAAAGTACCTTTATTTAAGTTCTCTACCACTTCCAATTGTGGTGTAAACACAATATCTTGTTTTGCTAAGTCATTTTTTAAATCATTCCATATCAAATTAAATGTACCACACCAAACAGAATTATTAGTAATCGTATCCTCTAATGATAATATTACATCTGTACCTTCTGCTAAAGTAGTTGGAGCTATTGGATTGGATTGTTCGTTATTATTAGTTCTATTTTTATCAACAGCATACCATATTCCAAAAATTAATAAAATAAGTAATAGTATTATTCCTATTATTATCAAAACTTTTTTCTTCATAACATCACCTCTTACTTTTCATGTTTAAATTATATATTAGTTGTGTTGTTTATTCAACATTTTTTTATGAAAAAGATTTGTCATTTTTTTGTAGATTATGATATACTTAGACTGGTGATAATTTTGAAGGCTTTATTTAAAAATAAAACTACATATTCTAAAGAAGTTTATGATAAATTTTTAGAATTTCATAGAAATAAGTTTGGTTTAAAATATAAAATATATAATATATTAATCATAGGTATAATTTTAGCATGCATCATTTATCTTGTTGCATATCATATATATAGTAGTGCTATTGTTTTTTGTATTATACTTGTGGGCTTTATAGTTTGGAGGTTTTTTAAGCCTATTTCTGATGTAGCAAAAGAATATAAAAGCAACAAAATTCAAAATTCTACTACTTATATATTTAATTTTTATGATAACTATTTTACTGTACAAGATAAAAAGAATATTTCCAAAATAAAATATCATAAATTGTACAGAATTTTTTCAACTAAAGATTTCTTTTATTTGTATATAGATAAAACTTATGCATATTTAATTGATAAAACTGGTTTTATTGTAGGAAATCCAAAGAATTTTTATAACTTTGTTAAAAAGAGAAAATCTTTTTTACCATTTAGATAATTTATTTAAATTGAGCCTTATTTATAATTTTAAGGCTCAATTATATTTTTTCATGTTTTATTCCATAAATTGTTCTTTTTTTAATCCGGTAATTTTAGATATTAAATTAATTTCTATTTTTTCATCTAGCATTTTTTTAGCAATATTTATAGCTTTTTGCTCTTCGCCTTTTTTTCTCCCTTCTTGTCTACCTTCTTCTCTTGCTCTTTGAAAATCTCTTTCTATAACTTTTTGTGCATGTAACATTCCTTCTTTTCTTCCTTCTTCCCTCGCTCTTTTAAAATCTCTTTCTATTACTTTTTG
>CAMLUO010000022.1 GCA_946487895.1 uncultured Clostridium sp. | reverse complement strand
TCATATAAATTTTCAAATGTAAAAATTTCTTCTAATTTCACTTTGCATTTCCTCCTAAAAAAAGAACGCTCCTTAAAACTTGCAAAAAATAGCCTAACTATTCGTTGCTCGTGTAAGCGTTCATATTCTTCCACCGCACTATTTCTTTAGCGGTTAGAAAAGAGAAAAATTCCTTCACTTTAAAATACGGATATATTTTTCTTAAAATATATTTCTCTGATTTTTTTTATTTAAAACCCACTTTTATAGGATTTATCAAAAGTGAATCTGGGCGAGCCCCACCATTGCGTTTGTTAACATTGTTGTAATTTCTATTACCATTATCGTTAACCACGCGCGCGTCATAGAGCTTGGGGCTACAAAGAAAAACCCGAAATAAATTTTTCTCTTAATTAAAAACCTTTCGGCTTAAAATCCTAACTTCTTTTTTTCCATCTTTCATCATCACTTTTCTTCCATGCTACTGTTAGATTGATTGCTTCTGATAATTGAATAGAAATTTGTTTATATTGTTTCTTCAAAATGCATCCATTGCTTTCTGCAACCATCGAAACATATCCTAATAATTTTAATTTAACTATTGCTTCTTTTTGTAATTCTTCTCTTTTTATCTTTTTTTCTAATGCATCCATTCTAATAAAATTTGCTTCTAACAAACATTCTAAAGTATCAAGGCAATAATTTTGCATCCTGTTTACAAATACTCCTCTAAATTTCTTGGGAGATTTTTCTGTAACCGCAATCGTATATGCTGCTAATTTTTTTACTACTGTTATCACCATCAAATCGTTTGCATTAAATGGTATTTTATTAACTTGTTCTAACTCTTTATCATCCTCAATTTTCTCTATTTCCGATTTTTTATTAAACTTTTTATTATTGGCAGTTGCAATAGCTTGCTTCACTGCCAATTTATCTTCAATATTATTTTCAACCCCATTAGTATCTTCTAATTTTTTAGGTATTTTTAGATTACTATCTCGACTTACTTGTAACATTTTACTCCTCCTACTATAGTTCTACATTCTAGCATAAATCCCCTAAAAAATCCATTTGACTAATCCTTTAGAAATTTTCATTTATTTTTTGAACTTTATTTAAAACTTCATTATATTCTTCTCTAGTTACATTTGTTCCATCTAATGACTTTTGGAATTCCTTTTCTTCCTCTGATAAATCCATTTCTGGATCATCATAATATGCCAATAATTCCATTGTTAAACATTCAAATTCATATTCAGTATATATTTTGTTTTTTACTATAATCCCTAATTTCTTTAATATCTTTATATCTTTTGAAGATAAATGTTTCCTTACATCTATAAGTTCTAAATTATGATACTTTTCATCCCATTCTTTATATTCTTTATCATTTATTTCTCTTTTAATCCTTTTTAATTCCTTATATATGATTTCATAATCATTAAATGGCTTTTTAATATATCCTGCAACTTCAAGACCATCAGTTATAACATCTTTCTCAAAGTCAGCAGAAATCACTAAAAATTCTACCTTTCTCTTTTTATTAAAATAGTCCTTTATTATATCCAATCCAGTATATTTATGATTTCTCATTAAATCAGTTATTACAATTTCTGGTTTTAATTCTTCTATCTTCTTGATTTCATCTTCATCTGTATTTGCAACACCCAATATTTCAACATCCTCGTGTTTTTTTAAATAGTCCTTAATAAACTTGCAGATATGAATATTGTCATCTGCAATTACTACCTTAATTTTCCTACTCATTCCAATATTTCCTCCAATTATTTCATTATTTATCTTTGTAATTGTTGTTTTAACAGCAATAGCAAAAACATCTTTTAAATTATCTTTTAACAAATTATTAGCATCTTCAACATAATTAAATATTTCTTTATATAGTTTCTTTTTTAATTCATCATCAAAATTTTCATTTTTATCTATATCTTGTAATATTTTGTTTATTCTATTTTTCTTATCGCTTGTTAAAATTTTTAATAATAACTCATCAAAATCCTGTTTTTCACATATTTCATCTATTAAATCAAATTTTATCTTTTCCATTTTTCCCTACTATTTTAAATTTTTCTTTTCTTGCTAGAAATAGTCTACCAAGATTGGTAAATAAATATTGTAAAATATACAATAATAAATTATGAAAGGAAGTAAAGTATGCAAGTTAAGAAATTAAACGGTAAATCAAATGTTATTGGCAAAAATATTAAAAAATATAGAGAATTGCGTAACTTAACTCAAAGAGAATTATCTAACAAAATCGCTTTACTTGGCATAGATATTTACCACTCTGACATATCTCAAATTGAAAATCAAAAACTATTACTAAAAGACTTTGAAATAATTGCAATTTGCAAAGTTCTTAATGTAACTTATGAACAATTATTTGAAAATACCGATAACATATTTGATTAGTTTTATTATTATTATTTTACAATTATAATGAAATTATATATTTTTATGTTTTTTTAGTCAAATAGATTTATTGAAGAATATGTAAATCATATTCTTTTTTGTATCTGCCTATTATCTTAACATATTATTATATAAAAATCAATATTTTATTTTACTTTTGCATTTTTCCTAATATGTGTATGTTTTATTTTTGCCACAATTCTTATATTATTTTTATATAAAAGGAGGATTTGATGTTATGAAAAATGCAGTATCTTTAAAAAATATTGGAACTAATATTCAAAAAGCTCGATTAAAAAAAGGAATGACACAGGAAAGTCTAGCAGAAGAATGTAATATATCTACAAAATATATAAGTGCCATAGAAACTGGTAAATCTTCTGGTAGTATTTCTCTTATTATAGATATTTGTAATGCTTTAGATGTAACTCCCAATTATATCTTTAGGAATTCTATCAAAACTTCTAATGATGAAGTAGATATTCTTCCCATAGAAACTTCTTTAACATATTTGAAATTAAAAGAAGATAATAAATCCTTTGTTAATCAAACTATCAATCATTTATATTCAATGCAAAAAAAGAGATAATTTTATAAAAAACTAGACAAATATTTGATGGAGAAACAGCAAAAAGCTATCTATAAGAGTTAATGCTTATCGAAAAATAAAGAAGTAGAATGATATTTTATTATCGTACTACTTCTTTTTTTAAGCAAAAAAATAAAAGGTACTAGCCATTTTTAGCCAGTACCATAAGTTTTATTTTGTAAATATAATTTTAGAAATCTCGTCTTCTGTTATATTTCTAATGTCAACCCTGTTTCCGTTAGAATCGACAATTTCCACATAATAATCTCTAGTGCTTGTATCTAATATTGTGGCTTTATTTCCATTATTTAATTCAACTACATCAAATCTTTTATACTTCATATTATTGTCCTCTCACTTCTTGTTTTATTTTAATATATTATCCAAAATATTTCAACCAATCACTACTGATAAATTTTCAAATATTACTTGTAATACATTTACAACAATGCTATTGCCAGCTTGTCTATAAAGTTGTGTATCAGATATTCCTGCATTTTTTGAATTATAAAAATCTATATCATCAAATCCCATAAGTCGCCAACATTCTAAAGGTGTTAGCTTTCTTATTTTTAAGTAATTCTTTCCATCCTCTGATATTAGAACTGCTGCACTAGATGTTGAACATCCACAATTTGATGTTTGTGTTGGTGCTATATCTTTTATTTCTTTATCATTATATGGATTGAACATTTTTCTTTCTGCTATTTTAGATCTAAATTCACTTGCTGTTACTGTTGCTGCAATCCCTTCTTCATCATATATTCTATCTTGAATACTTACTTTTTTATTTGCATTTAAACATATTGGTTTATTTGCATTTTCAACTACTGCCATATTAGGAGATGTTAAAATAGTTTGTGATACTTCTTTTCCTACTCTACCTCTTTTTTTCATATTATTAGGGTATGAAATATTTATTGAATCACCTTCTCTTGCTTCTGATGTACCTTTTTTAGTACCTTCATTCACAAGTACAAAAGGTTGTTTATCTCCTCCAGGAAACATTGTTGTTAATGTTGGAGAAATAGCGTTTGGATCATAAATACTTCCTGCTTGCCTTTTTCTTTCTTCTGTATCATAGATACCACCTATTCTTTTAGGTTTGTTTTGCTCTGATATGTATTGATTATTTCTACCATCCATTTTGTGATAGCCTGCAATTATACAAGAACTTATTTCTGGATTATCATTATTTCTAATTAACTTGTTGTTCATCTTTATAAGCCTCCCAATACCTTTTTCAGTTAAATAGTATTTATCATCTACAACTTCCTCCAGTAAATCCTTTAATTTTAATTGTAATGGTATTTTCTCTGGAAAAGTAAATTTACCATTATCTATATCTTTTCTAATACTTATAATAAAAACTCTTTCCCTGTTTTGTGGTATTCCATAATCTTTAGCATTTAAAACTTGCCAATAATTGTTATACCCCAAATCTGATAGATCTTTTAATATTGAATTAAATTCATTCGCAAATCTTTTACTTGTTAAATTTTTTACATTTTCAATAATACTTATTTTAGGTTTTTTAGCCTTCAAAATTCTATAACCTTCATAATATAACCCGCTTCTTGTTTCTCCTTCTTTAATGCCTTTTAATTTACCAGCAATACTAATATCTTGACATGGAAATCCCCAAGTCATTACATCAAAATTGGATAAATTATTTTCATCAATTTTACTTATATCTCCATAATTTTTATGTTCTGTAACATTGTGTATTGCACAATAACTTTTTATTGCATATTTATCTATTTCACTAAATCCTACTAATTCATACTCTATATTTAGTCTTTCTAATGCTTTTTCAAATGCTCCTATTCCTGTGAATAGACTTAATAATTTAATCACTTATTCCCTCCTCTTTTGTAAATTGCAACAAAAAAAGAGCCCAAGATTTTACTCTCAAGCCCTTAATTTAATAACTATACAATTTATCTATTTCTTTCTTCTTTTCTAAAACGTGTTCTTCTAATTCTTTTCCGGTTATATTTTGAATTTTATTATCATTTTCATCATATAACTCGTATTCTTTGTCATCTACCAAAAATAAAGTATAATACTGATATTTTTCATTAAATGCAGTATATTTCTTTGGTATATACATTTTTTCTTTTGTATAAGGTAATATAATGCAATATATATCATCTTTAGATTTTTTATAATCTATGTGATTACCACCAAATTTTATATTATGTATAAACAATCCACTTTGTATTAGCTTTTCTTCTTTTATTGTATCTAAATGATTTAACTCTCTTTGTAAATCTAGTATTTCTTTTTTAGCTTTGTTTATATCAATTCTTTCTTGTCTTGTAGATTTTATTAAACTTCTAGCCTCATCTAATGAATTTATTTGTAATTCATTTTGCAAATTTAAAAATATTTCAACTTCTTTTGGCATTACATACTTTGGATCTTGTTCTTGATAACTTTTAGCATATTCATATACCTTATAAAGTCTAATATAATCTTGTGCTTTTTCTGTTTTTTGTAATATTTCATCATATTCTTTTTTATTTTTCTTTAAGGTTATATTTTTAGATTTTATCTCTGACCTTTTAAATTCTATTTGTTTTTCAATATCATCAAAAGACTTAATATTATACTTGTCTAAAAATTCTAATTGCTGTTTTAAACTATAAAATCTTTTTATTTCTTGATAACGTGTTTTTTGATATTCACTATACTTTTTACCTTCCGTTTGAATACTACTTTTTTCAATTGCATCTCTAGATTCTATTATTTTAGATAACATATCTATATTAAAATTATTCTCTTGTATATTTATTTCACTTAAATCTATATTGTCTTTGTTTTTAAAATAACTATATAAACTATTTGTACTCAAACTTGGATGAATTGTATTTAATCTTGCAAATCGTTCCATTCCTAAACATTTGACTGATAGATTTTTTCCCCTTCTTACTTCATAACCAGCAATTGATAATTCATCTAAAAACTCATCTAATGAATCGCATTTAGGTAATATTCCTTCTATATCTTCTTTTATTTTTTCTTTCCAGCTTTGCTCTTTATATTGATGATAATAATCTTTTGTTTTAGACTTTAAATATGTTTTTCTAGGCATAATAAAGCAACCATATTCAGCTGCAATTTTATCACTTGTATCACTTAATCCATATAAACCTTCTTTCTCATTTGAAAGTCTATCTTCCAACTTTCTACCATCTAAACTTATAGCGTTTAAACATATATGATTATGTATGTGTCCCTTATCTATATGTGTTGAAATTATACATTGATAATCTGGATATAATTCTTCGCACAATCTTTTTCCAATTTCATTGGCCTGTTCTTCTGTTATATCATCTTTAGGAGAAAAACTTTGTATAATATGATATGCTACTCTACTTCCCTTCATATTGTATTTTCTTTGTATATCTCTAAATTCTAATAATGCAGTTTCTGGATTACAATTTACTCCTGATACTTGACCTACTTTTTCGCCATTGTATTTTTCATCTAAAATATAATTTATAAGTTCTTTAGGTGAACCATAATGTGCTTCTCTTTTTGTTACTGGCAATCTATATGATCCTTCTTATTTATTTCTTGCCAAATATCAATATCTAATTTGTTTTCAATAAGTTGTAACATTTGCTTTTGCTTTTTTAATATAGTAAACATTGTAATAGAAATATTTTTCATATCTTCCTGCGAGATTTGAGTTGCATATTTACTAAAATGTCTAAATTCTTTTGCAATTTTCATTAACTCTTTTGTATTATTACTATAAGCCTCATATAATTCATTTTTACTTTTTAAATTAACATGAGTAACCTTTTCATATATAGCTGTATCTCTAATATAACCTGCAATTGTTCTATATCCATAAAAATTCGCTTTTGCCTCTATTAAACTTCTTTCTTCATCTGAAACTATAACCTTAATGCTTTTTCTTCTTTCCTTTGTATTAAAATTCAAATTCTCACTTCCTAACAAAAAAGAGCCTAGTTTTATCTAAGCTCTAATTCTAATCATATTATTATTTTTCATACTTTTTAAGTATATTTTCTAAAATACTAAATCTATCATCTTTTAAATGATATAAAGCAACTACCACTGTCATTACTGAACTTCTTACTGCTCCAGTTGAACATTCATAAAAACTTGCTACTTTTTTATATGTATTATGCTCTTTTACATTTGGTCCAATATTATATACCATATAGAATCTAGTTTTTTGTAAATTAGTTTTTTTAGTGTTCTTTACAAGTTCATATATAACTTGCTTTTCTTTATCATTTAATATGTCTAATTTTAAAAATTTTAGTATTTTATCAACTGTATTTTTACGATACTCAAAATTATATATTTGAAACACCTCCAATTATATCAATGAATCTATAAGTAATTGATATGCTGTCGAAAATCCTTTTACAAAAGCTTCTTCCATTTCTATTGATGTAGCTTCATTTTCTATTTCAAGATATTCTTGGATTAAATCAAAATCTTGTTTACTAACAGAGTTTTCAATAAGATTTGATTTATCTCTTCTGCGATTTACAACTTCTTTATACCTATCCAATTCTACAAGGTCAAAATTAAATTGCTCTTCAATCGCTTTAAATAATTCTCTAACAGATTTCTTATCAACCATTTTAATCCTCCTTCTAAATTTAGCATATATGCTATATATAATCGATTATATAAACGTTATAACGTACTTTTTACTGTTTGTCAGCGCCCTTTTTTAATTTTTATTAAAAAAATTATCATATATATAGCCAGCTTTAATAAATTTTTCTGTTAGATCCATTTTATAACTTTCCAATATTTCTAAATACTTCTGTTTAAAACACTCCTTACAAAGCCATTCTATACCTTCATTTGTAATCATATAATTGTTATTTTTAATATATCTATAATTGCTATGAACCTTTATCATCTTCCAAATTGCTTTTTCAATTGTTTCATATTTCTTATTGAAATAACTTACAAGTTCTTGTATTGGTATATCATTTTCAAATAAATTTTTAGATTCTACTTTTAATACTTCTTCATACTGCTTTATCAATTCATTAAAGAAATCTATATCTGCATCAATTAACCTTTTATTACTATTAAAGTACACATTAATTAGCCAATAATACCCTTCAATAAGAATATAAAAATTTCTACTTCTGATTTTTTCACTTTTCCATCTACAATTTTTATGTTTGCGTTGCATAATTTGTATTGCATATCTTAAATCCTTATGTTTTATTTCTTTTCCTGTTTTAGTTTTTATTCCTTGCTTATTTAACTTATATAGTATCTTATCGTATGATAAAAATACTTCGTCTAATTTACTTTCATTATAAATGACATACACCTCCTCAAAGATAAAATTTATGCTAACGAAGTGTAGCATATAATTTTAAAGAGCAAACTTGTTTTGCTCCGAATAGTGAGAGCATTTTTTAATGCCCAATATTCGCCAGCTTGGTGTTTTGACACCATTTTGCTGTTTAGGGTGAAATCCCCTAAAACCCTTTTTGCCCGCTGGGAGAAATTTTTTTGTTTCATTTTTTAGAAAAAGTGGAGCAATTTTCAGCTCCACTTTTGAAAATTTTTAAGCATAATCATAATCAATTTCATCTTCGATTTCTAAATTTTTCTCATCAACTTTTTCATTATAATTTTCTAAAACCGATATTAAATTATTTGTTACAACTTCTATTCCATTAAATGCACTTGTATCAATTTGTATTTCTGAATTATCTCTAAAAATAATAGTAGTAACATATTTTCCATCTGATATATCTTCTGTATAAACACTATCAAATTTTATATCTAATTCATTCATTAAATCTTCATATAATGTAGATAAATGATATAATCCTTCATCAGAATCATTGCCATATTCCATTAAATCATCCATCTCTTTTTCATTAAAATATTTAGCCACTACTGGAGAAATCAAGTTATAATTTGTTGGTTCTATTTCAATATAATCTTTAATAAAATCATCATAACTTGTCAAACCACAAGCAAGTCTTAAAATATCATGATTAAATGTATAATTTTCTTTACAACTAAATAAATTTTCTCCATCATATTGAATTGTATTTTCTATAAAATATTGATTCAATGTTTGCTCAAAATCCTCTAATTGTTCTAATGAAAAATAATCAAAAAAATCAAAGATTTTTTCTTCTGATACTGCATATTTTTCTATTAATGGATATTGGTCCTTTACCATAAATCCATAACCTACTTTCTTCAATTCTTCAAAAGTAATATAGAAATTCCAATTACCATTTTCATCAAATAAAGCTAAATCATTTAAGTCATAGGCAATATTATCTTTAATAGAAGTATTATAAATCTCTTCATAAGAATTATATTCTTCCACTTCAAAATTACCATCTAAATATTTTTTGTAATTATCTAAATTAATTTTCCCATTATCTTTTAATTTAATGTAATCATCATCAATAAAAATATAAAGAATTTTGCCTTTTTTATCTTCTAATAACATTTCTTTTGACATTGTTTCTATGTATTTTTTACATACACTTTCATAAAATTTATTATCTAAATCATTATTTTTCTGCATAACTTCTCCTTTCTTTTATATATCAATATTTAGTTCAATATCATATTTTTTAGCTCGTTCTGTTACATTATTAATCCATAAATCATATTGCTTAATATTTACGTCATCTATTAATTCTAGCTTTTTACCAGTATCTATGTATGAATCAAATCTTTCTTTTACATAGTTGTATTCTCCACCATATAGCAAACCTTCTATATCTTCTTCATCCAAAAAATAATCAAACATTCTATAATACACTCTGCTTATAATTTCTTTAAAATCTGTTATATTTTCATCAAAGTCAAAACTATTTGTTTGTTCATCTTTTATATTAAATTCATTATTAGGAAATTTAACTATGGACCAATCATAAAAGCATATAAAATCATCCAGTTCTTTTGCAATTTTCTTATCTTCTAATTCTTTATCAAAACTTGTATATTGATAATTTAACTTAAACTCATTTTCTTTATTGCATGATTTTATCAATTCATCAACACTTATAATTTTCATCTCTGGATCATAATTGGTATAGTTTTTTTCATCATCAAATGTAAATCCTTTTCCCCATTGAAATTCTAAACAAGTATTATATTTATCTCTACAATTCAATTCAACAAGATGCCAAAATTCATCTTCTGTATATTCACTATATTGCTTGTTAGTGCAACAACTTTTTTGAAAATGATTGATATATTCATCTAAAAAGCCAACACTTTTTATTAATTTAATAAACTTCCAAAGTTCATCATCATTAGATTTTTTTACTTTTACAACTGCTCCAAAATTCAAGAATTTTTCCATATCATTCATAAAATTTTTTCTCCTTTCTACTCCAATAAATCATCAACAATATCAGTTTCTTTTTCTTCATTTTCTATTGTTTCATCCCATATTTCTGCTGCAAAATCTTCATCTAATTCAACATTTACGTCAATTAATCCATCCTTAAATGTTAATTGTCCATTATTATAATTAGAATAACATTCATCTGCATATTTAAGTTCAATATAGTCATCAGGAAATTCCTCTGAAAGTTTTTCAAATATAGGCTCTGGTGTTGACCATGCGGTTTCAAAAATCATTGTATTTTCATTACATGAAAATCTTGATAGTCGAGTAGACATAGACTTCTCAATCTATGTCCCTCACAGAATCCGTGCATGCAGCTTTCCCGCACACGGCTCTTCATAATATAATTCACTTAGATATCATAAATATTTACATATATCTTAGGTTTTATTAGTGGATAAATTTTTAACATTTCTTCGAATTGTTCATAGTTATAACTTTTCCTTTGACTTCTTCTATTTAACCATTTGAATATTAATCTTTTTATTTGCAAGTAATATTGTTCTAACATTTTGCTATTATCTGTTATTCCAAAATATTGATAATGTCCTCTTAACTTCTCATTTGTCTTCTTTATTATATATTTTAGTTCTTTATTTCTATTCTCTTTTATCCATATTTTGTATTCTTTTATTTTCATACTCTTTTTCTTTCTGCTTGTTTTTCTTTTTACTCTAAATCTTCCATCTTTCGCTTTACTACAATAATGTGTAAATCCAAGAAAATCAAATGTTTCAGGTTTTCCATTTTTACTATTTTCTTGTGCAAATTTTCCAAATTCTATTAATCTAGTTTTATCCTCTGCTAATTCCAAATTGAATTTCTTCAATCTGTTTGGTAGTAACTCCTTGTAGAACTGCTCTGCCTCTTTCTTATATTGAAAGCAACATACATAATCATCTGCATAAATTGTTATATAACTTTCTCCCTTGAAACTCATTCTTATTTTCTTCTCAAACCATAATGCCAATACGTAGTGCATATATATGTTTGCTAATATCGGACTTAATATTGACCCCTGTGGTGTTCCTTCTGTTGTTTTTATATATTTTCCTTCTTCCATTATTCCCGCTTTAAGAAATCTTTTTATTAATCTTATTATTTTCATATCTTTTATATGTTGCTCTACACATTTTATTAGCCATTCATGGTCTACATGGTCATAGAATCCTTTTATATCTGCTTCTACAACATAGCTTACTTTTCCTCTTTCTATGTTTCTATTTAATACCTTTAATGCTTGATGACATCCTCTATTAGGTCTAAATCCATACATACAATCTAACAATTTAGGTTCATATATTGCTTCTATTATTTTCTTTAAGGCTAATTGTACTATCTTATCTTCATATTTTGCTATTGATAACCCTCTTAACTTTCCATTTGCCTTTGGTATATAAACTCTTCTTGCTGGTTCTGGTCTATATGACATACTTTGTAAATTTCTTTCTAATTGCTCTATATTTTCTCTAGATTTTCGTCATATTCTGCTTTTGTTACCCCATCTAGTCCTGTTGTTTTCTTACCATATAATTCATTATGGCACATTATTAATAGTTCTTTATTCATAAAATGGTATATAGATGTAAATATTTCTTTTGGTCTTTCTTTTGATATCTCTGTTATTCTTGCTAGTTTTGTTTTCATTATATTTTGCTGTTTCATTCTTTTGTCTTATCCCCTCTATCTCTGTGTATAGTTAATGTTTCCCTATCAAGAGCTATATTATGCAAGCCCCTTTTCTCCTCTAGGTTTATTATTCCTAGTATCTTCAATACTATGGGCTTGTCCGACTCCCTATAATCCTTTTGGTTATCTCCTTTTTATCGTTGACTTTCCATACTCTTTCGAGAGATTACAGGGTCTCACCGTTCATTGTATAATCATTGTGTAACATGATTAGGTCTTTGACTACGCAAGAGTCATACAAAACTCGTCATATCGTTTTGCATGATAGTGTTTTCCAGTTTGCGCGACACTGTCAACCTCTTGATATTTGCACTATTTTCGTAGCTCAATACTAACCCTGCTACCTACCTGTCTACGCTTAATTCATTACATTACTGCAATAAATCCAAGACTCGCTACTAGTGATTTGACTAAATCTTTCCTAGATGGGATTTCCACCCATTAAATTATACAACCTTTTCGGTCGCACCACCCCATTTAGTACCCCAATTTTCTATACACCAATCATACCATGTCGCATGTCCATATTCCTTAATATTGTTAATATACATATCTCCTAGTTCTTCAAGAGTATTTATTCCTAAATCAAAGGCATAATTATCTGGTTCATAATCTTTAGCATATTTTTCTATATTTTTAAATCTACCTGCATCTATATAGCTTTTTAATTTTGCCCAATAGTTTTTGTCTAATAAGTCATCTGTTTTAGTTAACAGATTAATTATTTTTTCTCTTTCTTTTTCATCTTTTTGTAAAATTGAATAGTATATTGCAATATCTGTTATTGAACCGTCCTCTAGTTCAAGTGTTCTTGGCATTGGAGAAATCTTTTCAAAATCCAATACTCCTTCTGAAAAATATTTTTCTTTTATTTTATTCATTGTATCTTTTGATACTGTTACAACATTTTTAACCCAATTTGGCATTATTTTATCCCTCCTTAAAAATCATAATCTATATCATCTTTATCAATATTTTTTTCATAATCTTCAAGCATATAACTTGGTGGTGTAATTCCTGTTAGTTTCATTGCTTGAATCAAATCACAATTTTCTGGCATATATTTATCTTGTTCTACTGATAAACCAAATGGTAATTTTAACTCTTCTAGTTGTGATAACATTACATATCCTAGTTCTGCCATTTCATCATCTCCAAGATGGCAATAACCAAACATTTCATAATCTCCATTTTCTAGTTTATTACCTTCTGTTATTAACCAAGTTCCTACACCTGTTGGATTAAAAAATTTTGCAATAACTTTTGCTTTTCCACCTAATCCATCTTGACTTCCAATAGGATATTGTTCAAATAATTCTTCTAATTCCTTTGTTATTAATTTCATTTATTCATTCATCTCCATTTCCATTTCATTATCCATAAATTTTTGATAAATTAACTCATGATATTTAGTTGTAAAATTGTTTGCTAAATCTTCTAAATTCTTTTGATATTCTGTAAAATCATCTAATGATTGACTAATTGTAAAGTTACTTTTATAATTTTTATCTTGTCTATACATATCAATTTCATCATCTATCGAAAAATTTTCAACTATCTCTTGTAGCTGCTTTTCTACATTATTTATGTCATAAAGTTCTTGATAATCATCGCAAAAATAAAAGGTATGTATCATATCCACTCCACCATTGGTCCAAGTTTCAATTTCCATACCACTAATCATTCCATTTTCATATATGGGACTAACACTATAATTAAAAGATTCTATTGTTTTTATAATGCCATCTAATATAATTTCTTCCTTTTTAGTTGGAATATACTCTTTAGTGCTTAATTCATCAACTTCAATTTTTTCATCTATTTTTTCTCCAAATGTAATTCTTGTATTATTTATACATTCGTTATAGTCAGTAATCAAAGTTTGATTTGGTTTTAATATATAATTTCCATTACTACATACAACTGTTATATCTTCATCTGACATATTTTTTATATAATTACTATCACTTGTATAAATATATCCTCCGTTATCATCTTTGAAAAATTTGAATTGATTTTCCGTTTGAGAATATTCAAAAAATTCATTTCCTTCTTTATCAATATATGGATTGTGTTGCTCATCTGGCGAATAGGTCATTACTTCATCAAAATACTTAAAATATTCATCATCAAAATCTCTAATCATTGCATCAAATAGTAATGGTTCTTTAAGATTTTTTAACATTTCATACAAATATTTTCCATGACAATCTATCCCCATTCCTCCATTAAACTCTATTGATTTTTCTACCTTAAATTTATCTTTTTTATCTTTTGTTATAATAAAAGCTGTTCCTCTATGCAATTTTTACCTCCTATTCCGTTTCTATTTCGATAGCTTCCTTTTCTATCAATTTATCTTTTAATATCTGTTCCACTTTATCTGCAATTTCTTCTTTTGAATAAAAATTCAAATCTAAATCAAAATTTGGTACTAAATAACCATCATCATACAATTCATAGTCATATCCAAAACTTTCTCCGTATTTTTCAAAGTCAAAGAAATCAACGATTCCCTGTTTTTCTAATTGTTCATATATTCCAAATTCTTCTGCCATTGTATAACCCATTTTTACTTCTGCAGAGCAATTTTCGCAATACTCAATTCCATTAAAACTATATTGATAATAATTGATACTATCTGCTTGTAAACAAATATTAATAAGTTCATTTACATCATAATGTTCTTCTCCTACATACTCCATATATGCTGCAATAGCATCTTTTTGAAATTCATCTAGTGTACTATAAATTATTGCTAAATTATTTACATCTTTAATATTTGCCCATTGAATAGAATCATAAGGAAAAGGAACTTCATCAACATCTGCGATCTCATATTCTTCATGTTCATCATCAACTTTTACAACTTCCTTTAAATATTTTTCAATAGTTTCTGAAGATTGTGGCAACTTAATCCAATCTCCAACTATATATCCTTCATTGTAATAAGCTAAATTTTGAGCAAATATACTAAATTTTTCTTTCACAAAATCCCCCCTTAATAGTCATAATCAAAATCATCTGATTTTCTTATCTCATCATAATTCATACTTTCATTATCTAAAGTGTTAGATTTTTGTTTGTCTAACCCTAATAAATTTCTTGATAAATCCTCTAATGAAGAAAAATTATTACTACCACCGGTCCAATCTCTTTCATGTTCCATTGTTCTATATAAAATATTTTCAGCCCATTCATTTTTGAAGTATCGAACATCCGATATTGAAATATAGTAGTATTTATTGGTGGTATTACTTTTCATTACAGCAGAAAACTCATAATGATTTCCATTAAACGAATATAAATCAAAGCCAATTTGCTTTCCTATATCTTTTAAAACACTTTTATAATTTCTTTGAAATTCTTTATACTCATCGGATGTAACTCCACTCCAATCTTCAATATTTATATCTTTCCATTTTTTTATCATATCTTTTTCTTTCAAATAATTTCACCTCCAGTTATGCTACATTTGCTAATTCTTCTTTTGGAAATGTTAAATTGCAACAATCATTTTTATTTGGATTAACATTATTTTTCCAATACAAGTAATGTTCTGTTGCATCTTCGCAAACTGATAACTCTCTAAATCCTGTTATACTTTCTAATTGTTTTATTTTAATTTCAAGTGGTAAATGCAAATAATTACTTTGTTTTAGTGTATAATTAGAAAAATCTATTTTATTAAACCATCTTTTTATAAAAGAATTTACTCTTAAAAATTCAATTAGAATTTTGTCGCATTTTATAGAATTAAGCACATTAAAATCTATTAATTCAAAAATAAAAGGAGATAGACGTAATTGAACATCGTATCCTAATTTATATAATTTTTCTATTGCATCTATTCTTTTAGATGTACTTGGTGCTTTTTCATATTCTAAAGCAACTTTATCATCTGTACTTGTAATAGATATTTGTATATGTGCTAATTCCTTATCAAGAATTTCAATATATTTATCACTAGCAACTAAATCTGATTTTGTTACTATTAGATAATGAATCCCTCTTTCATTTAATAATTTTATAGTTTGATATGTAATTTCATATATATTTTCACATGTTTGAAAACAATCTGTCATTCCACCTAATCTGACAACAGATCCAGGTTCTATCTTATTAATTTGTTTTTTTATTTTATTTATATCTGCAACTCTAGGATTTATTGGATTCCATAAATTTCTAAAGTCTAATAATGATCTTGCATAACAATACTTGCAATTATGACTACATCCACATCCGATATGTATCTAATCTTACTGGATATTTACATTTGCTTAATTCATTATTTCCTCCTGGTTGCTTATAAAAACTTTTAAACTCTAATACTATAATAATCCCTCCTCTTTTTCTTTCGATTTTTTAATAAAACAAATACAAAAAAAGAGAATAGATATGTAAAAGCTACAATACCTAC
The DNA here is from genome assembly GCA_946487895.1 of uncultured Clostridium sp. Taxonomy (GTDB): domain Bacteria; phylum Bacillota; class Clostridia; order TANB77; family CAG-508; genus CAG-269. The sequence goes on along the minus strand of CAMLUO010000022.1, from coordinate 2,406 downwards.
TCTCCATATAATATTTTCAAAGCAAATTGCTAACATGAGCATTAAAGCCGAAAATAAACTACATGATATAAATTTTATAATTTTTTTCATTCTTTTAACCTACCAAAGCCATAAAAATGCTCACCATTCCACCAACTATTATTATATTTTCTAATCTTTACACCTTCTGGATTCCCTCCAGTATCTATTACCCATTCTGCTGTTTCATTATTAATAGTTAATTCTCCCATATAAATACCAACATGAGATATACTTCCAGGTTCTCCTGTATCATAAGTATCTTTTAAGAAAATTAAATCTCCAGCTTTTCTATCATTTACATCAATTGGATTACAATGATTTGTATAAATTCCCTGTGCTCCGAGTATTAGGAATTACTTTTATTCCTGCGTGTGCCAAACAATGAATAGTCCAACTAGAACAATCATAATATTCCATACAAGTATCGTGTGATAAATTGCTATGATCCATTAAATACGGTTTCCCCATATTTTTTAAGAACTCATTGTATATAGCTTGCAACTTCTCATCTTCTATTACTATTATCATTGAAGATATTTCATCAAAATTTATATCATCTGCCTCGTGAGTAGTTTTAAAATTAAAGAAACTACCAATTGCTGCAATGATAACAATTATTATTACTACTGGAGCAATTGAAGGTAGCATAGACATTAAGAGTTTTACTGCCTCTGCTACTATTTTCATTGCAGCTTTTGTAGCTTTTATTGTAATATTTGCTGTTTCTTTTACAACTTTTTTCGTTACTTTAGTTGCATTTTTTCTTACTATATTTGTAGCTTTCGCTGTAACCTTATCTGCCACCTTTTTGGCTGGTTTTGTCATTATCCTACTAGAACTTTTTTCAAAACTTTTTAGTCCACCTTCGTTTGTTGCTGTATTTAATGTTTTTCCTGTTTTTACGAATCTATTAGCTGTATTATTAATAACTTTAACACCTTTTATTGCAGTTGCTATTTTTCCATTTATTTTGCCTTTTTTAGAGCCTAAATCCTTTACTTCATTTTCTTTTTCAACTGCTTCTTCAAGTGTTTCATCTGTATTTATAGTTTTTAATCTTCCAGTATTTTGATTAGAAATTAACTTGTTTTTGTTGTTGGTTTGAATTTCTGTATAGTCATCTACTTTGGTTTGTATCTTGTTTATTTTTTCTTCTGTATCTTCTTCAATATTATTATCTACATTTGTTTCAAGTCTTGTGTCTTGATTTTCTTCTCCTGCAATTTTATTTACTTGTTCTGCATACCATTTATTAATTTGATTTGCACTATCTAACACTGCATTTGTGCCTTTATTTAAAGCATTTGAATAACCACTTAATGAGTTTGCTACATCTTTTCCATTTTCGTTAGCCACTTTTAACTCCTATTCAATTGCATATTAGATGTTTGATTAATTTGATATATGTAAAATTCTTTAGAAACTTGATTTCTAAATGCGACTTTATCTTCTCCATAAACAATAATACCTTGCCCTGCTGGAGAATCTATAACATATTTTGCTTCTTCATCACTAATATCAAATATTTTACATATAGCTGGTAAGTCTAATGGTTTTTGTTTTAATATCATTGCAAACTCTGAATTAGATAGTATTTTACAACCTTGTTCATTTTTAATTACATCTGCAATATTTTGTGTGATTATAGTAGGAATTGCATTTTCTTTCCTACCTGTTTTATATATTTTTGCAATATAATCAGCAGAATACTGATTTGCAAGTAATATATGAAACTCATCTATAAATATCCAAGTATGTTTACCAAGATTTTTATTTCGTTTTAATCTGTTCATAATATGCTCTAAAACAACTAAATACCCCGTAGTCTGTATGCTACGAGGTAAATCTGAAATATCGAATGATATAAATCTATTTTTTATTTCTATATTTGTTTTCTTAGCGAAAATATCCATTCCACCTAAAACATATCTTTCAATTACTAATGCTAAATTTTTAGCTTCCTCCTCTGGCTGTTTTAGTAATTCTTCATAAAATCTTATAAAATCTGGCTCATACTGTTCACTATATCCATGTAATTGATACTCTTCATATATGTTTTTAGTACAACGATCGACTAATGTTTTTTGTTCTCCAGTTAAACCATTACTAGAAACAATAGATTCTATAAAAGCAAGTGAAAATTCTATCTTGCTATTTAAAGCATCTTCATTGTCTTTCTCATATTGAAGTGAACTATCAAACGGATTAATATAAGTATTTGTTGATGTGCTTATGTTTAATGTTTGCCCATTAAAAGCATTTATTAATGGTGCATATTCTCCGTTGTGGATCAATTACAATTACTTCATCTTGTGGATAGCGAAGCAATACTTGTTCTATTATTACTTTTATAGAAAATGATTTTCCTGCTCCTGATGTTGCAAG
>CAMLUO010000021.1 GCA_946487895.1 uncultured Clostridium sp. | reverse complement strand
TTTAATAAATTGTCTGCTTTATACATTTTTTAACTATAAATACAAATTACTATTTTTGTTTCAATTGTTTTGTATGTATTTGCAAATAATCTTTATCTTCAATATTACTTCTTTCTATTAAAAAATTGAATAATTTTATATTTTAATAAATTATCTGTTTTGTAATTACATTCTATAAATTCTTTACATTTATTTTTCATTCTCTTTCTTACTTCAACCTTAACTCTTGTTTTCTCATCTATAAAAGAATTTATTTCATCAAGAATTACATTAAAATCATATTTCTTTTTGTTCATTAATGTGAATTCATTAATACCATTTTGAAACTCCATTGTTGTTGATATATAGTCTGGGAAATTTCTAACACAAAATGGTGATTTCCTAAACTTAAATTTTTCTATCCTGTCCTTTTCAAAGTATTTAATTTCATTATTTTCTTCATTGTCTTGTGGTAAAATAAAAATATTCTTTTTTTCTATAATTTTATCATTTATATTTAATTTATAGTCCATTTTTATTAGACTATAAGAAAAATACCACCAACCATTACAAATTCCATTATTAGAGAATTCAAAATTTATAACTAATTCATTATTATCTAACTTGCCAAATTCTATTTCTTGATATTTATCTTTTAATGGAAAAGCATTATACTCTTTTCGTGGCAAAATTCTCATTAAATCATCAGTTCTTTTTACAAGTCTGCAATTTCTTATTTCATTTTTTAATTCATTACTCTTTCTTAATAAATATATATATTTTTCTCTCCAATTAGTAAATTCGTTATTTTCATTAAAATTTTCTAGTATATTTACATCTATTTTTTTTCTTTTCAAATATTTCTTGAAATTTATAATATCCTCTTTATTTTGATAAATTAGTAAATTAACTATATCTTGATATTTTTGTATTATTCCTATTTTATGATTTTGACAGTATTCTTTTATTTTTGGCTCATATTGTTCTTCAAATAGTTTCTTATTTTGTTGTAATTCTTTATTGTTTTTTTCATGTTTTTTTTCAAGTTTTGGTAATTTATCGTCATATTCCTTAAATTTATTTTCATCATAATATTTACTTTTTAATAATTCTTTTTTGTCTCTTAATTCATATTCTATTTTTCTTGAATTCTTTCCAACTGTATATGTTTTAGGATAACAATGATAATAATTAAATTTTGTATATCCATAGCCAAAATATTTTATAAAATTTTCGCAATCTTCTAATTCATAATTTAATAATTTATCACTTGCTATAAATCCTGCTGGATTATTAAAATTTTCAAAAAATTCTTTATTTGCCTCTACAACAGTATTTATTTGATTAAATCCAAAAAAAGCAGGTAAATATTTTTTAAAATATTTTTGTTCCATTTTATCTAATAACTCTTGTATATTATCACTATTCTCTTCAATTTTTTCTAATACTATCATATGGAAATCTTTTAGAGTGCAATTATGATCGACCATATATTGAAAAATTTTACAGGTCTTATAATGTCCATCATAAAAATTATCTAATAATAGTTCTTTATAATAATTAAATTCCAATCTATTTAATGCCATAATTTCTTGTAAATGTTCTTTATATCTATTTTGGAAATTTCGATTTTTGCCATAGCCAGTTTGTCCAATGTATATTGGTATAACTTTATCATCATCAAAATTGTCAATATAAATCATATATATACCTATATTCTTATTGTCAGTATTATTGTTAATTTCTTCAATATTTTTATCCTTTATTATTTTTTTTACTTTGTTTTTTATTTCTTCAAACATAAATTTCTCCCATTTGTTATTATTTTTTTAATTATAACATTAAAATAAAATAATTTACAACTTATTAACTTATTGATTTATTAATCTTTTTCGATTATACAATTATTTTTATTAAACTTATCAAAAATATTGTTTATTTGGAATAATTTCTTTAGTCCATTTTTTAAAGTTATACTATTTTCAGATGAAATTCTATTATTTACGACAGCTAGATTTATCATCAAACAAACATGATTATATGTTTCACAATCTAATATATCACTTACAATATAATCAACTATTTCAAATTTAAAATATTTCTCTAATTTTCCTTTAAGTTCTTCAAATTCTGTTTTTCTTATTTCTATTTTTTTAATTTTTTCTACAACTTCTGATACATCATTGATTGTATAATTTTTTAAAAATTTTTCCATATTAATCATAACTCCTTTTAATCTTATAATAACATATTCTCTCAATTTATTGAATTATTTTAGCAAATTTTCTCTCAATTTGTTGAGAGGTTTTGGGTTTGTAGTTTGCTAAAATTAAAAAATAGGAAAGAAGGTGGAATTTAATATGGATTTTTCTGATTTGGTCGCCTTAAAAATAAAGGAATTAATGCAAGAACAAAATATTACTATTTATAAATTAGAAAATCTTTCTGGTGTATATAGTTCTACTATTGCAATGTTTTTAACACGAAAAACAAAGACAATTAGATTAGAAAATTTGCTATATATTTGTGAAGGTTTAGGAACTAATTTATCTGAATTTTTTGCAGATGAAAGATTTAAAGACGCTGAAGCTAAAGAATGGACAAAAAAGAAAAGTAATTGATAATTAATTATATGGCTAGTATTAATTTATCAATTACTTTTTTATTATTATATCCCTATTTATTTAGGTTATTTATATTATTATCTTTATCATTTATTATTTCAATACCTAATTTATCTTTTAGTAATTTTTCTATTTTTTTATTTTTATTAAGAAGCTCTTTTATTATTTTATAACAAGCATTTAATTCAATATTATTCATTCTTAATTTTTCTTCTAATTCTTGATTTTCATTCATAAGATGACTATTTTCTATCTGTAAATCCGAATAGTATTTTTTTGCATTTTTAGTTTTAGATAATTCTAATAATAAATCATTATTTTGTTTTACTAAACTATTATTATATTTTATTATTGGATAAATTAGTTTTCTATCTATATTTTCTTTCGTAAAATCTTCATATTTATAAAATTCTTGAACATCTTCATAACTTATCATTTGTTCTTTTTGCTTGGTTAGATTTTCTTTTAATTGCTTTGTATTATAAAAATTAGTTAATTTTTTCATGTCATCAGTAGATATATGTTCTCTATTTGTATTTTCTTTTCCTCTTTCCAAATCGAATCCTTTTTCAGTAATATATTTATAAAATTGATTTTGTAACTTTTTGTAACTATCCTTACCTTTCCAAAATTCACTTGCTGATATTTTTCGGATATTCTTTCCTTGTTTATCTTTTGCGTTTACTACTGGTATATATACTAAGTGCATATGTGGAGTTTCTTCATCTAAATGCACAACAGCAGTTAATATATTTTCTTTTCCAATTCCTTTGTATTCTGTCATAAATTTAAAACATTCTTGAAAATATCTTTTTGTTTCTTTTTTACCTATTCCATTAAAAAATGTATTGTCTGAAGTTAATATTACTTCACAGACATAAATACTATTTTTGTGTAGTTGTCCTTGAGATAAATTATTTTCTTTTATTAATCTATTGTATTCCTTTAAATAAGTGTTTTCTTTTGGTAGTTTTAAATGATAATTTTGACTTGTTTTTGACAAGTCTATATTTTTGTTTGAATATTTCTTTTTAAATCTTTCATTATGAGGCGCTAGCTGAATCATCTCATCTTTTGTGTATTTTTCATTTCTTATAATTGCATAACTCATATAAAATTACCTCCTTCAATTATATTTCTTATCGAAGGCAACTTGCATTTTCTTTAAGAGAACAATGTTCGCAACCTTTTAATAAACAACATAAATGTTACTTATTAAAAACACTTTTGCTCACATAAGTTCTCTAACACACTAGAGAACTTTGTACCAAAATTCTCCGTGTGCCAGGGCTTTGCCCTTGGAACCCATAAAAATAGATGAATTTTTAAATAAAATCCATCTATTTAATATAAATTATTTTAAAATATTTCTAATTATTTTTTCTTATTTTACCATGATTGCCACCACTATGTGCTGAAATAGGCAATATACCAATCTTCTTGTACACTTCCCGCAACCAATTCAAGCACTTGCCACTAGTTGGTTAAGTGCATTTTTTTACTAAAGAAAAGAAAAATTATGTCAGAAGTAGAAATTATAAAAATATATGATATAATAAGAAAAAATATAAAAAAGAGAGAACAAAAAAATGATGAAAAAATATGAGAATAAAACTAATGTAATAGGGGAACTAATAAAAAAGAAAAGAGAAGAAAAAGGATTATCAAAAGCAGCACTATCTAGGAAATTGGAACTTCATGCCGTATATATTAGTCCAACAGCATTAAATAAGATGGAAACCAATAGAATGATTATAAAAGACTTTGAATTAATAGGATTAACCAAAGTTTTGCAAATAGATTATACAGATTTGCAAAACACAATTTAATAAATCAAAAAATATTTAATATATAATATTTGGATATTAACTAAAGTATAATAATATGGTATAATGATAACACTTATTACGAAACTTAAATATATAAACATCATAAAAAGAATAAGTGTAATAAAAATGTAAAAGGAGGAAAATAAAATGAAAATTATAAAAGTAAACAGTCAAAATTTTGAAGAAGAGGTAATAAAAAGCGAAAAAACAGTACTAATTGATTTTTATGCAGATTGGTGTGGACCATGTAAAATGCTATCACCAATTATAGATGAAATTGCAGAAGAAAACTCTGAGATAAAAGTAGTAAAAGTAAATGTAGATGACTCACAAGATTTAGCGATGAAATACCAAGTAATGTCAATACCTACATTAGTAGTTATCAAAAATGGTGAAGAGGTTAATCGTTCAGTAGGTCTAATAGATAAATCACAAGTTTTAAACTTAATATAATATAAAAAAATTTAGCAATGAAAAATCCAGTAATCACAAAAGCTTAGCTTTTAGATTACTGGATTTTAACATAGTAAAATTATAATTATTTTTGAGCTAAATATTTAAACATTATAATTATACTCTATACTAGTAATAGCATCATTCTCAACAATAAATCTCAATTGAGTAAGACCTTTAGAATAAGTATATTGAGTATCTAATTGCTCATATCCATCACCATAAACCTCTAACATTGAAGAAAGACTGTCACCAATCTTAACACCTTCAGTAGTAGAAACTTGGTCATTCAAGAAATAAATAGATAGAACCTTATCTGTTCCGTTATCTGGATAAGTATGAACTTCATAATTATCAAAAGTATAAATCTTGTCCATACCATCAAAAGCACAACTTTGAACTTCATAATAATCAGCTGGTTCACCTAAATTCAAAGAAGAATACTCAACACCTAAAGTCAATTTTTTACCATTATCATCAAATACATAAACATCCTCAGTATTTTCAGCTTCTTGAGATGCATCCATATTATCCTCAACAACTGCAGTAGGCTCTGTTGATGGTCTATTTAGAAAAACAACACCAACTACAACTAAAGCGATAACAACAATAACTGCTAGAACAATTCCAAACTTTTTCATACTATAAAAACCCCTTTCTTCTAATAAAATATAAAAAATTAAACTTAAAAACTTAATAAAAACTATAGGCCAGTTTCTTCATGATACTCTTTCAATCTTTCTTGATAAACACTATTTACAGCCTCATCATTTCTATAATCAGTCAAATCAAAATCCTCTTGTAAAATCTTTGCAAAATACTTACTTAACTTTGTTGCACCATACAAATTCAAATGTAATCCACTATCATAAGTATCTTGCGTATAGTCTATACCAATTTCTTCGACATTGTCAAGAAAATTAATAAATTTTAAACCATTCCTATTTGCATAATCCTCAATCTGAGCATCATACTCATCATACCAGAAAGGATAAACACTAGGAGCTTTAATAAGAACAAGCTCTATACCATTTTCCTTACACAATGCAGTCATTTTATCCAAATAACTATAAGTAATATCTGAAAATTGATAATTAGACAATCTTCTCTTAGTTGGTAAAGACTCAACAGGTTTAACATTTTTATTAATTAAAAATCCATTATATGTATTCTTTTTCTCTTTGAACAAATATTCCAAATCCTCTTTTGTCAATTGGTCAAACCTTGAATGATATCTCAATATAGGGAAAATATATGATGCCATATTTTCTTCATCTGTCATAGAAGCCTTTATCATCTCATATTTCTGTTTAGACCATTTCATTTTATCCAAAATCAATCTGTTATATGCTTCACTAACAGGCTTATCATACCTCATAGCATTTACATTAAACACTACAACCTTTGGCTTTTCATATTTCAAAGTTTCTTCTAAAACGTAATATGACTGCCATAAAAGTTGTTGAGATGACCCCCTAACATATGATGTGATTCCGGTTTCTTCATATATTACCATTGGTGAAAAGTTTGCATATACTTCACAATCCCCAATGAAAATAACTTCGTGATTTTTTTCCTCATCATAATATTGGCTAATCATACTTCCTTCAACTAAACTATCCATATATTTTGGCATTAGTAATTTATTTGTTAAATAAAAGACAATGACAATTAATATAAGTACAACTAATATTTTCAAAAACTTCTTCATATACTAAAACATTCCTTTTCACAAATTTTAAAATTTATTATAAATAAAATCACTTGCATTAAATCCAATACCATACATTCCAAAAACAAGTACTATCCAAACTAAAACTGCAAAAATAATCAATTTACGCTCTGTTGACAAATTCTTAATTTTAGAATTAATTTTTTCCTTTTTCAAATCATATGTAATTAATAATATAACAGCAATTATTAACACAATATAATTTGCTAAGTTTAATCCTAAATTAAGGAGAGTACTAAACAATTCTTGATAGTTAAAAGTAGTAAATACAGAGCCAATCATTTGTAAAGATTGTATAGCAGTTGGCCAAATAAAGAATGACCATAAAAATGAAACTACAAAAAACGTAACAGTGATATTTACGTACTTATTTTTAACCTTGATGAACTTCCCTATAATTAAGAAAATTCCATGGAATAATCCCCATAAAATATAATTTACACCATGCCAAAGTCCTGATAATAAGAAAACTACAATTGTATTAAAATAATTTCTTAATTTGCTACATCTGTTACCACCTAAAGGAATATACACATAATCCCTGAACCAAGAACTTAAAGAAATATGCCATCTTCTCCAAAATTCTTGGATATTTTGAGATACATATGGATTATCAAAATTCTCTTTCAAGTTAATTTGTAGAACCTTTGAAAATCCTAATACAATATCTATTCCACCACTAAAATCAGCATATAATTGGATTGAATATAAAAGCATCGCAAAAAGAGCAAAAGCACCATTATATTCAGAAGGATTTTGAGTGATTGCTGAAATCAGAACATTAATTCTATTTGAAATAATCAATTTCTTAAAAAATCCCCATCCAATCCTCAAAATACCATTATAGGCAGATTGAGGATTAAACTTCTTATCAGTTTCAAATAAGGTTTTTGAAATATCATCATATCTATTAATAGGACCTATAAATAGATAAGGGAAATACATTGTATATAAGAAATATTTTGCGATATTTCTTTCAGGTTTATATTTATTTCTATATACATCAATTAAATATGACACAACTTGGAAAGTATAATAAGAAACTCCAAGAGGTATAATAATATTTTTTACAAGTTCACTTTTTATAACTACTAAAATGCCTAAATTTATTACTAAAGTAACTACTAAAATTAATTTTTTGTATTTGTTTTTCTCAAACAATAACCCAGCAATATATGTTGTAATTGTACTTATAACAATATAAACTAAACTTTTAACACCTAAACTTGAATAAACTAATACACTTATTATCAATAAAACATAAGGTTTGAATTTCTTAGGTGATAAGTAATACAATATTGCTGTAATAATCATAACTCCAATAAATGCACCTGATACTAAACTCATAAATTACTCCTTTTATTTCAAAAATTTTTACTACATTTAATTTGCAACAGGGAATTTGCTTCTATCCCAGTCTCTATACTCATAACCATTAATCCTTCTAAGAGTTTCCAATCTCTTAGCATCATTCATAAATCCAACATCAGCATAAGCCCAACCTGGAGTAGGATCAACATGTTTCCATCCACCATTTATATATACCATATTCCAATAATGAGTATAATCCAAAGCATTTACAATAATACTTTGTACACCAAGCCTTGTGAACATTACTTGAGCTGCAGCAGCATGGATATAACAATCACCTTCATATGCTGTAAAAGCCTTCATTGCAGCAGCATTTACACTTCCCGTATTACTTGCATTATATCTGTGACTATATTTTATATTATTTCTCAAATAATTTTTAATAGCGAGTATCTTATTAGCAGTTCCTGAAACACCTGAAGTAGCTTTTACAATAAATTCATCAGCCTTTGCATATACATCACCAGAACTTGAAGAGCTAGTTGATGAGCTAGACGCAGTTGATTTTTCAGAAACAATTATCTTTCTTTTTGAAGTAGTTGTATTACCAGCTTTATCAGTAGCTGTATAAGTAGCATAATAAGTACCTGCGGTATCTAACTTAACACTACTACTATCAACAGTAAACTCTACATCACCATCTTTACCATCTTTTGCAGTAACACCTTTTTTATAATCAGCAGTATCGCCCTTAGTAACCTTCAAATCAGAAATTCCTGAAAATACTGGACCTTCAGTATCTTCTTTAATTGTCAATTTTGCAGTTTGCGAAGTTTTATTACCATGACTATCAACAGCTTCGATAGTTACTTCTTGGTCACCAATAATAGAATAATCAATTTCAGTTAAAATATTTAAAGTAACACCTGCTAAATCTTCAGCCTTTTCTACAAATTGATTTGCATCAGTAATAGTCTGTTCAGTATAAAGAGTGACATCTTTCAAAACTAATTCAGGAGCAACTGTATCTTGAATAGTAATCTTAGTTATTTTTTCTTGCCCATCATAAACAGATTTCAAATCATATTCGCCAACATCATATGAATTAATTGTATCTATATCTTGTTGATTTATAGTATCTTGATACTCAGCAACATTGAATAATAAATCTTCCTTAGTTAGTTTATTTCCATACTCTAAAATAAATTTAGATTTAATGTATGAAATATTTAATAAACATTCTTGGCTTGTCTTATTTCCATATTCATCTTTTACGATAATTAAAGGATGATATTCACCAAAACCATTAATTGTAACTTCATTACCTAAAGAAACTTCCATATTACTTGCATCAGTTTTTTCAGCAATAAAATCTTCAGGATTTATTTGATAGTCTGTATATCCATCAACATCTTGAAATTTAACTTGTGGAGCAGTTGTATCTTTGACATCCAAAATTGATGTATATTCTTTGTCATTTAATTTTATAGTTATTTCATAAGTTGCAACTTTGTTTAAATCTATTTGACTAATATCTGTTACAAACTCAGCATTTTCTGCATATTTTTCATCTGTTAGGAAATCTTGGATTTTTAATTCTTGTGTGCCCAACTCAAGTTGCACCTGGTCTTTTACTTTTTTACTAAATATATTGAATAAAACAATTGTTAGAATTGCTAAAATTAGAACAACGACGACTGCTATTACTACTATTTTGACAGTTTTGTTGTGAGATTTTGTTTTTTTGATTTTTGATTTTTGATTTTCTGTATTTTCATTGCTGGTTTCCGCAGAGTGCTTTCCTTCATTTTTTTTCTTTAATTCGTTCATTATGATATCATTCCTTTCTCAAGGAGCTGATTTAGTTGGAAAATGTAATAATTTTTCAACTTTCTCCCCTTTCGATAAAATTATATATTAATTGAAAAGAATTTACAATATTTTTAGGGGAGAAAGGAAGATTTTATAGTTTCTGACCAATATACTTTATTACACCAGCATAATGAGGAGTTTCTACATTTTGTTCTAAGCAATATTCTTCAGAAACAAAAATTGTTTTAAAATCGCTAAACAAATTTAAAACCTCCTTTTTCGAAAAGAAACTAACATATGTATCGTCAATTTTGTTGCGTAGAATATAATTATCAAGTATTTCAAAATCAGAAGATGTAGAATGTTTATTAAATCTAGGGTCTTCTAATGAAAATACGGAAATATAAACTATACCATTGTTTTTAAGACTATTTTTGATGTTTTCTATAATTTGGTAGCTGTCATTTTTGTGTAAAAATGTAATACATATCCAGAAAGAATCATATCATACTTATCTTTTTCTATATCAAAAGTTCTAATATCACTTTGCACCAAATTTAATTTGTTGCAAGTATTTTTACAGATTTCTAGACATTTAGTTGAATAATCTACACCAGTTACATTGAAACCTAATTCAGCTAGAGGAATAGAATTTCGACCTTGTCCAATTCCTAAATCTAAAACTTCTTTTCCAGGTACTAAATTTAAATATCTTTTTAATTCTATGTCTAGCTTAGCTGGAAATTTTGGAAAGTTTTCTTTGAATTTTTTATCATAATCGACAGGATTACCTATCATAAAATCATATCCTTTCAAATTATTTTATTAAGGCGCTATCAATCATTTTTTAGCTACAATTCCATATAAAACTCTTTTCAGTTCTATACCTTTATCAGAAGTGTGTTCAGAAACATACTTATCAAATAATTTTGTATCTATTTGGTTTATATGAACATTATTAGATGCATCTAATTCAGAAAAATTATCTAAAATAGGAGTTTTAAGAAGTAGCGCCAGCAAATCATCTTCAGTTTTATAATATTCATACTGCACTATTTCTTGTAGATTTATTTCAGAAAAGCCAGCATTTCTTATATCATTATAATCTTTTTGACTAATAGAAATCTTGTCATTAAAAGCCTGACCTCTATTAAAAAGCTTTTTTAGTTCCCAACAATCGTATTTATCTACACCTTCAATTATTAGAACGCCATTATCAGATAAACAATTATATATTTGGACAGCGTCAATAATAGTGTGTCTTGCAGTTACAATATCAAATAAATTGTCTGGAAACTTCATGTTAAGATTGTCCATAGTTACAAACTTTATATTTTTATTAGGAAAGTTTTTCTTATTTTCATTTGCAGTTTGAATCATTTTAGGTGAAAAATCTGTTGCGATTATCATTCCCACATTTGGCATTTGAGATAAAGCTTTTTCTCCACCACCTGTTCCTAAATCAAGTATTAGTGAATTAGGCTTAGAGTATTTTTCTATTTCTTTATAATAATCCCAAGCACAATCTTGTTCTACTATATATTTTATATTTGAAAAGTCCCAATTTCCTATTTCTTCATATTTCTTATATTCTAGTTCTTGCATATATTATAATAATCCTCCTAGATTTTTTTAGAGACAATCATATCTCTAATAATATAATTATTTTTTTCATAGAAATTTAATCCTTTTTTATTTGGACCAAAAACTTCAATATTTATTCTTTTGCAATTAATACTTTTAAAATATTCTTCGATTCTCTCTAATAGAGATTTTCCTATTCCATTACCACGAATATTACTTTTTACTACTAATTCGAGTACAGAACCGGTTTTAGCACAGTCATTTGTTAACTTATCAATTTCATCTTTTTCTTCTACTATTCCAATAATTAATCCTAATATTCCGTATTGTATTCTATAATCATAGCTAACCTTTACAATTAATATGTTATATTTTATCATAGATTCAGAGATAAAACAATATAAAGGCTATTTCACTAGAGATTTTGTAGATATTGTAAAAAAAATACTTTTATGATAGAATAAAATCGAAATTTTATATAAAAATTGGGGGCTAAACATGTCTAAAGAATATGAAAGCGAAGCAATGTTAGAAGAAAAGCTAATAAAGCACTTGGAATTATTAGGTTATACAAGAATAAAGTTAAATAATTTAGATGATGTAAAAGAAAATTTTAGAAAACAAGTGAATACTCATAACAAAGTTGAATTAAAAGGAAAAGAATTATCAGATAGAGAGTTTGAAAGATTATATACAATGATTACTGGAAAAGGAGTATTTGCAAGTAGTAAGATTTTAAGAGAAAAACAATGTATAGAACGTGATAATGGCGAAAAGATATATATAGAATTATTCAACACAAAACAATGGTGTAAAAATATATATCAAGTTTCAAATCAAATAACAAGTGTAACAGGAGAAAGAGAAACTAGATATGATGTTACATTATTTATTAATGGATTACCATTGATACAAATAGAATTAAAAGCTAGAGGAAAAACATTAAAAGAAGCAGTAAATCAAATTGAAAGATATAGAAGAACATCATATAAAGAATTATACAAGTTTATACAAATATATGTAGTAAGTAACGGAGTAAATACAAAATATTTTGCAAATACAGATGGTGAAATAAATTTTGGATATACATTTTTCTGGACAGATGAAGAAAATAATAGAATAAGTAATTTAAGTGAATTTTCAATGTATTTTTTAGAGAAATGTTTCGTGTCTAAAATGATTGCTAGGTATATGATTATAAATGAAACAGACAAGCAGTTAATGGTAATGAGACCATATCAAGTATATGCAGTAGAAGCATTGGTAAAACGAGCATTAGAAACAAGTAATAATGGATATATATGGCATACTACTGGTTCAGGGAAAACCCTAACCTCATTTAAAGCAAGTCAGATATTAGCAAATGAACCAAGCATAAAGCAAGTATTTTTCTTAGTAGATAGAAAAGACTTAGATACACAAACTTTTGATGAATTTAATAAATTTGAACCTGGTTCTGTAGATTTTACAAATAGTACATATAAATTAGTGAAAAATATACAAGATTCTACGAAACCATTGATAATAACAACTATTCAGAAAATGGCTAATGCAATTAATAATCCTAGATATGCAGAATTAATGGAGAAATATAGAGATGAAAAAGTAGTATTTATTATAGACGAATGTCACAGAAGCCAATTTGGAGATATGCATAAAGCTATAAAGATGTACTTCAATAAAGCACAATATTTTGGTTTTACAGGGACACCAAGATTTCCAGAAAACAGAAGTCAAGATGGAAGAACTACTGCTGATATTTTTGAAAAATGTTTACACAAATATTTATTGAAGGATGCAATAAATGATGGAAATGTATTGGGATTTTCAGTAGATTATTATAAAACAATAGATACTAATTTAGATAATATAGATTATGTAGAAGTTGAAGGAATTAATACAGAAGAAGCTTATATGGCAGATGAAAGAATCAATAATATTACAGAAGGAATACTTTCTATGCATCCAATAAAAACAAATGATATGATGTATACTGCAATATTTGCGACATCAAGTATTTCTCAATTAGTAAAATATTATGATTGTTTTAAATCTAAAAAAACAAACTTAAAAATAGCTGCGATTTTTACATATGGACCAAATGAAGATTATGAGGGAAAAGATGAACTTTCATTTGAAAGTTTGGAAAGAATAATAAAAGATTATAATGAAATATTTGATACAAACTATTCTGTAAATACTTTTGATGCATATTTTAAAGATGTATCTAAAAGAGTAAAAAATGCTGAAATAGATATTTTAATTGTAGTAAATATGTTTTTAACAGGATTTGATAGTAAGAAGTTAAATACTTTATATGTTGATAAGGCACTTAAATATCATGATTTGATACAAGCTTTTTCGAGAACAAATAGAGTAGAAAAAGCTACAAAAACTCAAGGTAATATAGTAAGCTTTAGAACAACAAAGAAAGCAGTAGATGAAGCAATTAGAATTTTTTCTGATACAAGTGATCCAGATGAAGTATTATTAAAACCATATGAATACTATAAAGAAAAATTTATTGAAAGAGCAAAAGAATTAAAAGAGTTTGCACCAACAGTTGAATTTATTGATACAATCCAATCAGAAGAACAGAAAAAACAATTTATAATTATTTTTAGAGAATTAACAAAAATATTAATCAAACTTAGAATTTTTAGAGAGTTTAAGTTTACAGAGGAAGAAGTAGGTATATCTCATCAAGAGTATCTTGACTATAAGAGTAAATACTTAGATTTAGCTACTAGCAGAGATGCACAAAATAAAGTTAGTATATTGAATGATATTGATTTTGAGTTGGAATTAATGTATACAGATAAAATAAATGTAGACTATATTTTAAACTTAATGAAATCAATAGATTTGAAAGATAAAGAACAAAAAGAGAAAGATATAAAAGAAATTTTAAACAAATTGGAAAATGCAGACAATAAAGATTTAAGATTAAAGTCTGATTTAATTAGAGAGTTCTTGAATAAAATTATACCAACACTTAATGAAAACGATTCAATTGAAGAAAATTACTACAACTTTATGGATGAGCATAAGAAAAAGGAAATAGAACAAATAGCAAAGAAATATGACATAGATATTAATTTGTTAAATGATATTATAGGAGAATATGAATATTCAGGAATTTTAGATACTGGTAAAATCAAAGAGAAAATAAATAAACCATTAATAGAAAAAGTAAATATAACTAAATCAATAAAAGATTTTATAATAAATCTAATAAACAAATTTAAATAGAAGGAGAAATAAAAATGGATGTAGCTGATAAACAAAACAAGCAACAGACAGAATTATATTCTAAGTTATGGAGCATAGCGAATGATTTAAGAGGAACAATGGAAGCATCTGAGTTCAAAAATTACATATTAGGCTTAATATTTTATAGATTTTTATCAGAAAGGTTAGTAAGCTATATAGAAGGAAATTTGTTAAATAGTGATAAATTAACATATGAACAAGCATGGAAAAAAGAGGAGTACAGAGAGACAATTATTGAAGATTTAACAAAGGATAGTGATGTAGGATATGTAATAGAACCAGAATACTTGTTTTCAAATCTTATAAAATTAATAAAAACAGGAAATTTTGACATTTCAATACTTAATAAAGCAATTAATAAAGTTTCAGAATCAACATTAGGAAAAGCAAGTCAACATGATTTTGAAAACTTATTTGAGGATATGGATTTAAATTCTTCTAAATTGGGGAGAGGAGAAAAGGAAAGAAGTAAATTAATAGGAACAATAATGCTTAAAATTAATGACATAGATTTTAAATTTGAAGACACAGAAATAGATGTCTTAGGAGATGCTTACGAGTATTTAATAGGAGAATTTGCAGCTAATGCAGGAAAAAAAGCAGGAGAATATTATACTCCTCAACAAGTATCAAATATTTTGGCCAAAATTGTTACTATGGAAATAAAAGATTTAAAAAATGTATATGACCCTACATGTGGATCAGGTTCTTTGTTATTAAGAGTAGCAAGGCAAAAAGATGTAAAAGTAAGTGCATTTTATGGACAAGAAAAGGTTAGCACAACTTATAACTTAGCAAGAATGAATATGTTATTACATAGAGTTCCATTCAATAGATTTGATATTTATAATGGTGATACTCTAGAAAATCCTTGTGAAGAGCATATGAAGATGAGATTTCAAGCAATAGTGGCTAATCCACCATATTCTGCAAAATGGTCAGCAGATCCAAAATTTTTAAATGATGAAAGATTTAGTAACTATGGAAAATTAGCACCAAAATCAAAAGCGGATTATGCATTTGTTCAACATATGATATATTTGTTGGATGATAATGGAACCATGGCGGTTGTATTGCCTCATGGTGTGCTATTTAGAGGAGCTAGTGAAGGTGTTATAAGAAGGTATTTAATAGAAGACAAGAATTATTTAGATGCAGTAATAGGATTACCAGCAAACATATTTTATGGAACTTCAATACCAACATGTATATTAGTTTTTAAAAAGTGTAGAACAAATGATAATATACTATTTATAGACGCCTCAAAAGATTTTGAACCAGGAAAAAACAAAAATAGATTAAGAGATGAAGATGTAGATAAAATTATAGATACATATAAGGAAAGAAAAGAAATAGAAAAGTATTCGCATTTAGCCACAATGGACGAAATTAAAGAAAATGAATATAATTTGAATATTCCAAGATATGTTGATACTTTTGAGGAAGAAGAAGAAATTGATTTAGATGCAGTTCAAGCAGAGCTAGAAAAAATAGATGAAGAAGACAAGAAAGTAACAGAAGAACTTAATAAATATTTGAAAGAATTAGGCTTGAAGGAGCTAAAATAAAAGGATTACATTTCAAAGTGTAATCCTTTTTTAGATGAACATTTGTTGCAATAAACATTTTTTAAAATTCTCTAGCCTCTTTTTCAACTTTTCTTGTATTAGTATCTTCTTATCAAAAATACTTAGTGTATCTGAGATTTGAATTTGTTTATTTAAAGGAGGTAGCTTTAATCGGATTTTCCACATATTATCTTGGTTTAGTTTTGCTCTGCTCGCACCATTTACATATTGCCTAATATCTTTATGCTTAAGGCAATAATATAAAAATTTAGTACAATTCTCATTATTTCCTTGAATTACATGGGCATGATTATTTACCCAAGCTTTTCCATTTATATATTGAGCAATAGGTTTACAAAAAAATTCATCGAAATGACCGCCATCTTCAGCTAATAAAATATATTCACCATCAAATAAAAAATCATTTATATAATCTTGAATACCATTTGCACCATAATAAGGAATATTCCCAGTTTTCCTTTGAGTAGAAATAATAGGCTTTCTTAAATGATCAAATCCAAGACAGCAGTCTTTAAGTGTAACATTTTTCCAATCTTTGTTATTGCTATTCAATAAATTTTTTATAAATTTTTTCTCATACATCTTGAGTAACTCTACTTTTTGAGTTTGGAGATTTATTTTTTTATCTATTAAAGTAAAAAAATTGGCTATTTTTTGTTGTTCAAATATACTAGTAATTGCAAATTTATAGTTTCCATACTCTAACGAATTTATTCCAGGTTGTCCGGATCTCATTGATGTAATCCTAACCCAATTATAGTATTTATTTAATTTTGTTTGTTCAAATATAAACTTACCAATGTAATTGTCTTTTATATGAGCCTTTATTAAAAATCCAGCATAATATAATTTTCCATCTTCTTTATCATATAAATATGTTTTTCCCGTACTTGCTCCAGTTCTAGCAAATAATATATCATTTTCTTTTAATAAAAATTTATCATCTAATATTCCTAAAGGTGATACTTTATTATTTGTATATAAAGATGTTTCTTCATCAATATCAGTAATTCTTATATATTTGTTCTCACCATCATAATCAGTTGCCGGTACATTCATTCCATATGATATATCTGTTGATAAATCTTTTAATTTTATTTCTTTCCATTCATTGTTAAATTCTCCAAACCTAAGATAGCTCTACATAATATGTTATAATAAATATGAAAGGATGTGTATAAAATGTTATTATTAAAAAGAAAACTAAAATATAGTGATTATTTAATTACTTGGTTTGATATGCATAAGAAAACAATAAAAGACAGTACAGCTGCAAATTATTCTTTGATTTTATATGATTACATCATTCCAAAATTAGGTAATATGGAGATGAATAAAATTACTCATAATAATATTCAAGAATATTTATATGAGCTTTCTACAAATGGAAAAATAAAAGGTGAAGGAGGCCTATCTAAAAGCACTTTAAAAAAAGTTGTAATAATTATTAAATTGAGTTTAAGTCAAGCAATAAGAGAAGGTATTATAGATGAAATTAATTTAAAGTTTACTTATCCACCTGATAATAGTATAAATAAAGTAGAAGTGTTTACAAAAAAAGAACAAAATATACTTGTTGCATATATTACTAAAAATATAACTAATAAGAATATAGGTATATTAATAGCATTGTTAACAGGAATTAGAATTGGTGAGTTATGTGCTTTACAATGGAAAGATATAGATTTAAAAAATAATTCAATTTCAATTACTAAAACACTTCAAAGAATCTATCAAAAGAATCAAAATGAAAAATTTTCTAAAATTTTAATTGCTACACCTAAAACAAAAAAATCAGTTAGAGAAATACCTATTAGTACAGAATTATCTAGAATTTTAAAAAGTATTAAAAAAGAAGAAAATAACTATATTTTATCTGGTACAAATAATCCTTTTGAACCAAGAACAATTAGACAATACTATTCTAGGATGTTAGAAAAAATTAGTTTAAGAAAATTAAAATTTCACTGTTTACGCCATACATTTGCAACAAATTGTATAGAATTAAATGTAGATTATAAAACTGTCAGTGAGTTATTAGGTCATTCTTCTGTAAGTACTACTTTAGACTTATATGTACATACTAAATTAAGTCAAAAACAAAGATGTATTAATTTATTGTCGAATTGCATAAAAAATATTGAAATTTAACTGATTTTATAGTATAAAATAAATATTAGGAGAATGTTATGGATAAGATTATTAATAAAAATAAAGTACCTAAACTTAGGTTTGGAGAATTTAACAATGAATGGCATAGATATAAAATAAAGGATACTTTAAAAATTAAAAGTGGTCGCGATCAAAAATCTATAATAGATGAAAACGGTAATAATCCGATATTAGGAACAGGAGGAATTATAGGTAAAACTAATTCTTTTTTATATGATAAACCCTCTGTTCTAATCGGGAGAAAAGGAACAATAAATAAACCTCAATATATGGATACACCTTTTTGGACTGTAGATACTTTATTTTACTCTGAAATACATAAAGAATTTTTGCCTAAATTTATATATTATGTTTTTCAAAATATAAATTGGAAAAAATATGATGAATCTACTGGAGTACCAAGTTTAACAGCAAGTACAATAGAAAATATTAAATACTATATACCTAATTTAAAAGAGCAACAAAAAATAGCCAATTTTTTTACTTTAATAGATAAAAAAATAAATCTCCAAACTCAAAAAGTAGAGTTATTAAAAAAATATAAAAAAGCATTATTAGAAAAAATATATAAGGAAAAATTAAAAGCGATAAAGCTAGTGAATTTAAAGGAATTGGCTCATTTACAGGGAGGATTTGCATTTGAAAGTAAATTATTTACTAAAAAAGGAATGCCAATTATAAGGATTTCTAATATTAATGAAAATATAATAGATTTAAAAGATGTAGTATATTATAATGCCGGAATTTTAATAGATTCAAAATTTGAAGTGAACAAAGGAGATATGTTGATAGCTATGTCAGGAGCAACTACTGGTAAATTTGGAATATATAATGATACAAAAAAAGCTTATTTAAACCAACGAGTAGGAAAACTAATTTTACATAAAAAAGATATAATATATTCGTATTTATATTTTCTGTTTGAATTAAATTCGTATAATATTCAGTTAAAGAACAGATTAGTAGCAGGCGCTCAACCTAATATTAGTCCATCAGATATAGAAGCATTAAAATTTAAAATACCATCAATAAATGTTCAAAAAAATATTATTGATATATATAATAGCATTAGTAAAAAAATAAGAGAAAATGAAAATAAATTAAAAAATTTAAAAGAGTTGAAAAAAGGATTATTACAAAAAATGTTTGTATAGAGTAGCAAAAAGCTGCTCTATATTGCTATATTGAATAAAATGCTGTAAAA